>DATJJL010000064.1:0-3311 GCA_035492155.1 Ramlibacter sp.
AAAGGAGGAGCTCGCGAACGGCGGCGAAGGCCGACGTCGCGGCGGAGGACATGGAGGGTTGATGGCATCCCATCGACGTCAACCCGACACCCAAGCCGTTCATCGCGAATTTCCCATGGACACGTCAGCGGTGTCCTACGCCTTCAACCGGCCGCATGTGCTGACAGCCTTTCGATCCTCTGCTACGGTCGAACTCCATGAACCTTGTGGACATCCTGCACCCCTCCTGCGCCCTATTCCTCGACTTCGACGGCACCTTGGTCGACATAGCTCCGCAGCCCGAAGCCGTGATCGTGCCGCCGGCGCTCATCCGTACGCTCGAATCCTTGCAGAACTACCTCGGCGGTGCCATGGCGATGATCTCCGGCCGCTCGATCGAGCAGATCGACCAGTTCCTGCACCCCATCCGTTTGGCCGTCGCGGGAGTCCACGGTGCCGAGCGACGCAATGCCAAAGGTGAGGTTGCGCTGCTGCCCTCCTTTCCGCTGGACGTCGTCGAGCATGTCGCGCGACAGCTCGCATCCGAAGACGCCCGGCTGCTCGTCGAGGCGAAGCGCGGATCGATCGCGCTGCACTACCGTCAAGCGCCGGAGCTGGAGGCACGCTGCATCGATGCGATGCAGCGTGCTGTCGAGCAGTCGCCGGGCCTCACTCTGCTGCGCGGCAAGATGGTCGTCGAAGCCAAGCCTGGCGGTGCGAGCAAAGGCGCCGCGATCGAAGCCTTCATGGCGGAGCCGCCGTTCTCCACGCGCACACCCGTGTTCGTCGGCGACGACATCACGGACGAGGTGGGCTTCGCCACCGTGCAGCGGCTGCGCGGGCTGGGCGTGAAGATCGGCGAAGGTGCATCCGTCGCGTGGCAGCGCATCGCCACGCCCGCCGCGTTCCGAAAACAACTCCAATCAGCCGTGGCCGCGAAGGCCGGAAAGGTGCATGCATGAACGGCAGTCCGCTGCAGCCCTCCCTGCGCCTGGGCGTGATCGGCAACTGCGCTTTCAGCGCCCTCATCGACGAGCGCGGCGCGATCGTGTGGTGCTGCCTGCCGCGCTTCGATGCCGACCCGGTGTTCAACGCGCTGCTGGACCCGAGCCCCAACGGCAGCGTGTGGACCTTCGAGCTCGAAGGCCTCGCACGAAGCGAGCAGGAATACGAGCCCAACACCGCCGTGATGCACACCAGGCTTTACGACGAACAAGGCCAGGGCATCGAGATCACCGATCTCGCGCCGCGCTTCTGGAGCCGCGGGCGCATGTTCCGGCCGCTCACGCTCATTCGCCGTGTGAAGGTGCTGTCGGGCTCGCCGCGCATGCGCGTGATCATCCGCCCGCGCTTCGACTGGGGCCGCTTCGTGCCCGAGATCACGCGCGGCAGTTCGCATGTGCGCTACGTCGGCCCGGGCATGTCGCTGCGCCTGAACACCGACGTGCCGATCAACTACGTGCTCGCCGAATCCTTCTTCGTGGTCGACCGGCCGATGAACTTCATCCTTGGCCCCGACGAAACGCTGATGGGCGGCATCGAGGACACCGCACGTCACTTCGAGCAGGAGACCGAGTCTTACTGGCGCGCATGGACTCGCGCGCTGTCGATTCCGCTCGAATGGCAGGAAGCGGTGATCCGCTCGGCGATCACGCTGAAGATGTCGCTGTACGAGGACACGGGCGCGATCGTGGCGGCGATGACCACGAGCATTCCCGAAGCGCCGAACAGCGGGCGCAATTGGGACTACCGCTTCTGCTGGTTGCGCGATGCGTTCTTCGTGGTGCGTGCGCTCAACTCGATCTCCGAAGTCGCGACGATGGAGGAGTACCTGCGCTGGCTGAACAACATCGTGGTGAAGACCGCGGGCAACCACATCCAGCCGCTGTACGGCATCGGCCGCGAAGAGAAGCTGCCCGAGTTCGTGCTCGATCACCTGCCCGGCTACCGCGGCATGGGCCCGGTGCGCGTGGGCAACCAGGCACAGGAACATTTCCAGCACGACGTGTACGGCAACATCATTCTTGCGGCTGCGCAATCGTTTCATGACGAGCGGCTGTTCCGCCGCGCGGGCAAGGCGGAGTTCGGTTATCTCGAAGCGGTGGGCGAGCAGGCGTTCCGCGTCTACGACAAGCCCGACGCAGGGATGTGGGAGCTGCGCACACGCGCGCGCATCCACACGTCGTCCGCGCTCATGAGCTGGGTCGCGTGCGACCGGCTCGCGAAGATCGCGCACACGCTCAAGCTGCCCGATCGCGTCGCGTACTGGCGCGAGCGCGCCGAGCTGATCAAGGAGCGCATCCTGCGCGAATCGTGGAGCGAGGAACGCGGCGCGTTTTCCGAAAGCTTCGGTGGGCGCGACCTCGACGCGAGCGTGCTGCTGATGGGCGAGGTGAATTTCATCGAGCCGCGCGATCCGCGCTTTCTCTCGACGTTTGACGCGCTCGAGAAGCACCTGTGCGACGGGCCGTACATGCGCCGTTACGAAGCGGCCGACGATTTCGGCAAGCCCGAGGTGTCGTTCAACGTGTGCACGTTCTGGCGCATCGACGCGCTCGCGCGCATCGGCCGCAAGCAGGAAGCGCGCGAGATCTTCCAGGTGATGCTGGACAACCGCAACCCGCTCGGCCTGCTCTCGGAAGACACGCATCCGGTCACGCGCGAGATGTGGGGCAATTTCCCGCAGACGTATTCGATGGTGGGCATCATCAACGCGGCCGTGCGCCTGTCCGAGCGTTGGGACACAGTGATCTAGGAGCGCGATGCCCAGGCTCGTCGTCGTTTCCAACCGGCTCGCGGATCCGCGCAAAAGTGCTGCCGGAGGCCTGGCCGTTGCACTGGCCGAAGTCCTGAACGAAACAGGCGGCCTGTGGTTCGGCTGGAGCGGGCGCACCGTCGAGCCCAACGAAGGCGGCCGCGGCGGCGAAGGCAGACTGCACACGCAGCATGCGGGGCCTGTCACGCTCGTCACGGTGGACCTGAGCCGCGAGGACCACGATTCGTTTTACGCGGGCTACTCGAACGGCGTGCTGTGGCCGGTTTTCCATTACCGCCTGGACCTGGCGGACTTCGACGCGGGCTACATCACCGGCTATCGGCGCGTGAACCAGATGTTCGCGCGCAAGCTCAAGGCCCTCCTGCGCGACGACGACATCATCTGGGTGCACGACTATCACCTGATCCCGCTTGCGGCGGAACTGCGCGCGCTCGACTGCCACCAGCGGATCGGCTTTTTCCTGCACATCCCACTGCCGCCGTCGCTGATCCTGGCTGCTATCCCGGGGCACGACTGGCTGATGCGCGCGTTGTTCGCATATGACCTTGTCGGCTTC
>DATJJL010000065.1:0-2699 GCA_035492155.1 Ramlibacter sp.
GCCGGCGACCAGCTCTGGACCGACAAGAAAGTGCGCGCCGAAATCCAGATCGGCTCGTCCGTCGTGCGCATGGATGGGCGCACGCGCCTGACGGTGCTCGCGCTCGATGACCAGTCCGCGCAGTTGAGCGTCACGCAGGGCACCGTCTACATGCGTGTTCGCAACCTGCCCGAAGGCGAGAACTTCGAAATCGATACGCCCAACCTTGCGTACCGCGCCGCCTACCCGGGCGACTACCGCATCGATGTCGATGCGCAGCAGGGCGTCACCCGCGTCACGATCTCCTCCGGCACCGGCGCGGTCTATGGTGAAAAGGGCCAGGCGTTGCCGCTCGGCGGTGGGCAGCAGATCTCGTTCAAGGGCCGTGCGCTCGAGAAGGTGAACGTGCAGGAGTCGCCGCCGCAGGACAACTTCGACCGCTGGGCTGCCGAGCGCAACCGGCGCGAGGATCAATCGGTCGCGGCGCGATATGTTCCGCGCGATGCCGTCGGCTACGAACTGCTCGATGCCGCGGGCGAATGGCGGGAGGATGCGAACTACGGGACCGTGTGGTTCCCCCAGGGCATGCCTGCAAAGTGGGCGCCCTATCGCAATGGCCGCTGGGAATGGATAGTGCCGTGGGGCTGGACGTGGATCGATGAAGCACCCTGGGCCTTCGTGACTTCGCACTACGGCCGCTGGGCGCAGATCGGCACGCGCTGGGCGTGGGCGCCCGGGCGCATGGGACTGAAGCCGATCTATGCGCCGGCACTCGTCGCTTTCGTCGGCAACGGCAATTCACCGCTCTTGATCGGCGGCAAGCCGACAGTGGCATGGATCCCGCTCGCGCCGGGCGAAGCGTGGCAGCCCACCTATCCCGCGACGCCGCTTTACGTGAGCAGCGTCAACGCGAACATGCCGCCGCAAAAGGAAGGCAGCTACGCCTACCAGCGCAATCCCGATGCGCTCACGGCGATTTCGCTGGACGACTTTCATCGCGGAAAACCGGGCAAGGGCAGCTGGCTGCACGTCGCCGCCAATGCGCTGACCAACGCGCAGGTCACGATGCCGCCGCGGATCCCCGATTACGCGAAGGGCACTGCCGTCGCCGCGCGCGCGCCGGTGCAAGCGCCGCAGCGGGAGCAGCCGACAGTGCCCGAGATCCAGCAAGTGGCCAACAGCGGGCCGACGGTGCAGCAGCAGATCGAAGCGCAAGGACGCGCACAACAGGAAGCCAAGGCGCAACAGCAAAAGCTTGCCGGGCAAAAGCGCATCGCGCAGCAAATGCGCATTGCCGAGCACGCGCGCCGCGCCGAACAGAAGAAGCAGGCCGAGCGGCAGGCGCGAGCCGCCGAAGCCGCGAATGCGGCGCAGGCAAAGCGAGACGCATTGAAGCGGGCGGAGCAAGCCAAACGCGGGCAGGTTGCGAAGCGCGAGCTACTGGCGAAGCGCGCGCAGGCCCAGAAGGACGAGCAGACGCGGCGTTCGGCGCATGCGCAGCAGGTGGAGCAGGCGCGCCGCGCCGCCGAGCGCGATGCACAGATGCTGGCGCAGCAGCGCGTGGAGCGCGAGGCGCAGCAGCGCAAAGTTGCCGAGGACAAGGAGCGCGCGCAGCGCGACGCCTGGCAGAAGCAGCAGCAGGCGCTTGCAGAGCAGTGGAAGCGCGACCAGCAGGCGTGGGACGCGCAGCAGCGCGCGAAGGCGCAGCGCGGCCGGCCGGACCTGCGCAAGTCGACACCCGCGTCCGGCGACCCCGAAGTCTGGCAGCGCGGCATCCCCATCCTTCCGCCCGGCCGCACCAGCTGAGCTGAGCCGCATCTCTTACATCGCATTCACATCATGTGCACTGCAATCCGCTCCTTCATCCTGCGTTGGGCCGTGTGCGTCGGGATCGCTTTCTCGGCGCCGTTCGCGATGGCCCAGCAAGCCGCGGCAATCGATCCTCCGGCGCGAGTCGGCGCACTCAGTGCGGTCGATGGCTCCGTTGTGTACGCACCTGCGGGCCAGACCGAATGGACCAGCGCACCCGTGAACCGGCCGATCACGCGCGGCGACCGCGTGTGGACCGACGAGGGCGCACGCGCCGAGGTGAGCTTCGGTGCGTCCGCGCTGCAGATGGCAAGCCGCACGTTCGTCGAAGTCGCCGGCATCGACGGTGACATGGTGCAGTTGCAGATGAACGAAGGCACTGCCAATGTGCGTGTGCACGAATTGCAAGGCGGCGAAAGCTTCGAGGTCGACACGCCGAACCTTGCGCTGCGCACCTCGCGACCGGGCGACTGGCGCATCGACGTCGATCCGCAGCAAGGCTTCACGCGCGTGGCCGTGCGCAGCGGCACGGCCACGGTGATGGGCGCGGGCGGCGGCGTGCGGCAAATCTTCGCCGGCGAGACGCTGGCCTTTGCGGGCCGCAACCTGGCTCCCGTGACGAACCTGCCATTGGCATCGGACGACGGCTTCGATCGCAGGGCGGCCGATCGCAATCGCGCGGAAGACCGTTCCATCGCAGCGCGATACATTCCGCGAGAGGTCGTCGGCTACCAGGAGCTCGATCGGCACGGCACCTGGGCGCAGGACCCGACTTGGGGCGCCGTGTGGTATCCGAGTGCCGTCGCCTCCGATTGGGCGCCCTATCGCCAGGGCCACTGGGAGTCGATCGCGCCGTGGGGCCCGACATGGATCGACGATGCGCCCTGGGGCTTCGCGCCCTTCCACTACGG
>DATJJL010000066.1:0-2610 GCA_035492155.1 Ramlibacter sp.
GGGTCCCACCACACGTGATAGACATCGCAGGCCACGCCCAGCGCGCCTGATCGCGACGGGTCGAGCTCGTCGCAGATGTCGAGTGCCTGATCCATCGTGTTGACGCACGCGCGATCGGCGGCGTACATCGGGTGAAGCGGCTCGATCGCGAGCGGCATGCCGACCTGGCGCGAATACTCAAGTAGCTTGGCGATGCCGCCTCGCACTTGCGCACGGGCAAGCGCGATGTCCTTGCTTTCGGGTTTGCCGGCAAGTGCACCGGGCAAGCCACCGACGACGAGCACGAGGCACTTTGCGTTCAGCTCGCGGGCTTCGTCCACTGCGCGGCGGTTGTCGTCGTGTGCGGCTTGCAGGCCGGCATCTGTCGTCGAGGGAAACATGCCGCCGCGGCAGTAACCGGACAGTTCGAGGCCGTGGGCCTTCACAAGCTTTGAGATCGTTGCAAGGCCTGCGGCTTCCACCTGGTCGCGCCAGGGAGAGATCGCGCGGATGCCGCGTTTCGCGCACGCATCGATGATGTCCGGCAGCGGCAGCTCCTTGCCGAAGCTCTTGCGAATGGTGGCTGTGTTGATGGACAGCCAGCGATGATCTTTCGAAAAATCCCTCATGCGTCGTCGATGCCGTGCAGCGCGAGCAGCGTCTTCATGCGGCGCACCGCGAGCTCGGGTTGCTCGAGCACGTTCGCGCGATCGGCGAGGCGGAAAAGCTCGGCAAAGTGCGCGAGCGACCGCGTGCTTTGCTGGCCGCCAACCATCGTGAAGTGCGACTGGTGGCCATTGAGCCACGCCATGAAGACGACGCCCGTCTTGTAGAACCGCGTGGGCGCCTGGAAGATGTGACGCGACAGCGGCACCGTCGGCCCGAGGATCGCGTGGAACTTCTCGGCGTTGCCTTGCGCGAGTTCGCAGAGCGCGGCGCTGGCCGCGGGCGCGATCGCATCGAAGATTCCCAGCAGCGCGTGGCTGCCGGTTTCGATCAGCTCGGCGTAATTGAAGTCGTCGCCCGTGTACATGCGCACGCCGGCGGGCAGGCGCGATCGCATCGCGATCTCCTTGTCCTTGTCCAGCAGCGAGATCTTGATGCCGTCGATATTGTTCGCATGCGCTGAGATGATGTCGAGCGCGGTGTTCATCGCGGCGTCGACATCGCTCGATCCCCAGTAGCCGGCCAGCGCCGGGTCGAACATGTCGCCGAGCCAGTGCAGGACGACAGGTTGCTTCGCCTGCGTGAGGATTCGGTCGTACACGCGCTCGTAATCGGCGGGCGACTTCGCGATGCGCGCAAGCGCGCGGCTGGCCATCACGATCAATTTGCCGCCGAGCTTTTCGATCGCGGCCATCTGCTCTTCGTAGCCGCGGATCACGTCGTCGACGGTGCGCACCTTGTCGATGTCGAGGTGATCGGTGCCGCAGCCCGATGCGACGAGCGCGCCCGGCACGTCGCGCGCAGCGTCCACGCAGCGCCGAATGAGTTCGAGCGAGGTTGGCCAATCGAGGCCCATGCCGCGCTGCGCCGTGTCCATCGCTTCGGCGACGCCAAGGCCCAGCGACCACAAGTGCTTGCGATAGGCGATCGTCGCGTCCCAATCGATCGCGCACTGCAACCACGGATCGATCGCCGCTTTCGGGTCGGCAACGACGTGCGCTGCGGAATAGGCGATGCGGTCGAACTTCACGCCCTTCGCAGGTGCGATAGGTGTCGTGCCCGTCAGCGTGTAGCGTTCGACGCGCGCATTCGGCGCGGGAAGGTAGAGGGACAGTGCCATCGCAGCCTCAGATGCTCAACGCGGGCAGGTCGACCCAGCGGCGTTCCTTCGAGCTTTGCAGTGCCGCCTCGACAAGCTGCACACCTTTCGCTGCTTCAGGAAGCGTCCACTTGTAGGGCGCGTTCTCCACGACATGGCGAATGAAGTGTTCCCACTGGATCTTGAAGCCGTTGTCATAGACCTGCGTGTCGGGAACCTCTTGCCACTGGTCGAAGAAGTTCATCGTCTGCTTCACATCGGGGTTCCACACCGGGCGCGGCGTGGTCACGCGCGATTGCGCGACGCAGCTTTGCAGGCCCGCGACCGCGGAGCCGTGTGTGCCGTCGACATGGAACGTGACGAGATCGTCGCGGCGCACTCGCGTGGCCCACGACATGTTCAATTGCGCGATCACCGGTTCGCCGTTGTGGCCGACGAGTTCGGCCGTCGCATATGCGGCGTCGTCGGCCGTGGCGACATAGGGCTTGCCGTTTTCGTCCCAGCGCTGCGGGATATGCGTGGTGCCCAGGCACGAGATGGCCTTCACCTCGCCGAACAGGTTGTCGAGCACATAGCGCCAGTGGCACATCATGTCCAGGATCATTCCGCCGCCGTCTTCACTGCGGTAGTTCCAGCTCGGTCTCTGGATCGGCTGCAGGTCGCCTTCGAAAACCCAGTAGCCGAACTCGAGGCGCAGCGAAAGCAGACGGCCGAAGAAGCCCGCGCGCCGCAACATGTCGAGCTTGCGCAGGCCGGGCAGGAACAGTTTGTCCTGCACGGCGCCGTGCTTCAGTCCGGATTGCTGCGCGAGTCGCGCGATTTCCACCGCTTCTTTGAGGTTCGTCGCGATGGGCTTTTCGCAATAC
>DATJJL010000067.1:0-41728 GCA_035492155.1 Ramlibacter sp.
CGCGTCGAGCTGCAAGGTGAGGCATTCGGCCAGTGAGCGCGCGCCGACGCCGGTTGGGTCGAGGTGGTGCAGCAGCCGCAGAGCGACGGTGAAGCGATGCACAAGTTCCTCGCGCTGCTCTTCGTCATCGGGCGCGAGCGCGGCGGCGAACGATTGAAGCGACTCCTCGAGGTAGCCGTCGTCATTGAGCGACTCGATCAGGAACTGCAGCGCGCAGCGATCCTCTTCGCACAGGCGCAGCGAGAGCGTCTGGCGATGAAGGTGCGCCTGCATGGATTCCTGGCCGCGCGCGAGTTCGGTCGCGTCCATGTCCTCGTCGGATTCGGCGTTGGTCTTGCGCGGCGCGGCGTCCACGCCCCATTCGCTGTCGTCCGGGACGATCTCGGTGCTGCCGTCGCCGTCCCAGTTCTCGGCTTCGCCCTCGAACGTCGCGGGCTCGGCATCGCCGAAGCTCGTTGCTGCTTCGTCATCGTCAGCCTCGACGGCCGACGACGGCGCATCGCCGCCGAATTCTTCGCGCGGCTCTTCCTGCGCGGTTTCGAGGAACGGGTTCTCGTCGAGCATCTGCTCGACTTCCTGCGCGAGCTCCATCGTCGACAACTGCAGCAGCCGGATCGACTGCTGCAGTTGCGGCGTCAACGCGAGATGCTGCGAGACGCGAAGCGATAAGCCCTGCTTCATGCCGCGGGGCGCTTCACATGCGGAAGTGCTCGCCGAGATACACGCGGCGCACGTCGGCGTTGTTGACGATCTCGGAAGGCGTCCCCTGCGCGAGCACCGCGCCGTCGCTGATGATGTACGCGTGGTCGCAGATGCCCAGCGTCTCGCGCACGTTGTGGTCGGTGATGAGCACCCCGATGCCGCGCGATTTGAGAAACCCGATGATGCGCTGGATCTCGATCACTGCGATGGGGTCGATGCCGGCGAAAGGCTCGTCCAGCAGGATGAAGCGCGGCTGCGTCGCCAGCGCGCGCGCGATCTCGACGCGGCGGCGCTCGCCGCCCGACAAGGCCACCGCGGGCGAGTCGCGCAGATGGTCCACGCGAAGGTCCTGCAGCAGCGCCGTCAGGCGCTTGTCGATCTCCGCTTTCGTCAAGGGCTGGCCGTGCTCGTCGCGCTGGAGCTCGAGCACCGCGCGCACGTTCTCTTCGACATCGAGCTTGCGGAAGATCGATGCTTCCTGCGGCAGGTACGACAGGCCCAGGCGCGAACGGCGGTGAATCGGCATGTGCTCGACCGAACGGCCGTCGATCGAGATCTCGCCGGCGTCCGCCCGCACGAGGCCGACGATCATGTAGAACGATGTGGTCTTGCCCGCGCCGTTCGGGCCGAGCAGGCCGACGACCTCGCCCTTGTCGACGTCGAGCGAGACGTCCTTGACCACCTTGCGGCTGCCGTAGGACTTCTGCAGGTGCCGCGCCGACAGGCGGCTCTCGCTCACTTCCTGCTCCCGTCGAGAGTCGTGCTCGGCTTGAGTGTGGCCGGCGGTCCGCCGCTCGTGCCTGTGGGCGCCGATGCACTGGGCTTGGGTGTGAGAACTGCGCGGACGCGGCCACCGATGGCGGGGCTTGCCGCGCCGCCGTCAACAGTGAACACGTCGGTGCTGTTGTCGTAGACGATGATGCTGCCGACCACGTCGTCCGCCAGCGAGCCGGCGCGGATGCGGCGCATTTCGGCGTGCTTGATGAACTTCACCTGGTCGGTCTTGCCGTTGTATTCGATCGTCTCGCCTTCGCCCTCGATGAACTCATCGAGGCCCTCGCGCTTTTGCCGGTAGAACGCGAGCTTGCCGGGCTCAGCAGTGACAACGCCGTACTGGTAGCCGTCCGGGTCCTGGCGCACGTCGATGCGCGCGCCGCGGATGACGATCGTTCCCTTGGTGACGACGACCTTGCCGGTGAAGACGCTGGTCTGCTTGAGATCGTCGTAGCGCAGCGCGTCCGCCTCGACGTTCATCGGCTTGTTGCGGTCCGCCTTTTCGGCGAGGGCGGGCGCGGCGGCGAAAGCCATGGCAAACGCCATGCCGAGGAGAGAAAGAGGGAGTTTCATAGCGGCACGAATCTTGCTCGCATTGTAGCGAGCGAGGCGCCGCAGGCGCATCGGGGTGGTCTATTTCTTTCTTGATTCGCCGACGAGGTAGTCGACGACTTGCAACATGTGCTGGTGGTTGCCCGCCAGTGTGCCGTCGGTGTAGTAGCGGCCGGCCACGCCCATCGCGGGCACGCCCTCCAGACCGTACAGGTTCTGGATTTCCGTGGCGCGCCGCGCCTTCGCGGAAATGCCGAATGAGTTATAGAGATCGGTGAACTTCTGCGCGTCCAGGCCTTGCTTCGCAACCCACTCCGCCATCGGTTGCAGCGTCACGAGCGGCAGGCGTTCCTTGTGAATCGCGTCGAACACCTTGACGTGAAGCTCGTCGACCTTGCCCATCGCTTCCAGCGCGTAGAACAAACGCTGCTGCGGCACCATGTCGTCGCGAAAGGCGGCCGGGATGCGGCGCAAGGAAACGTCGGGCGCAAGGCGCTTTGTCCAGTCCTGCAGCGACGGCTCGAACGCGTTGCAGTGCGGGCAGCTGTACCAGAAGAAATCGACGACTTCGACCTTGCCCGCGGGCGCCTCGACCGGCACGCGCTTGTCGAGCGTGCGGTAATCGCGGCCGTCCTCGGGAGGTTTCATCTGCGCCCGCACGCCCAGCGGCAAGGCCGCGGCAAGGCCCGCGGCAGCCAGCGAAAACTCACGTCGTTTCATTCGTCGTCCTTAACGTTGCACGCGCACGAGTGCTGTTTCGAATCCGCCCGACTCCAGCTTTTCCTTCTGGCGATCGGCGTCGTCCTTTTTCTCGAACGGCCCCACGCGTACGCGGAACACCGCGCGGCCGGACTGTTCGCGCTCGGATACTTTCGCATCGATCCCCAACAGCGAGAGCTTCACGCGCTGAGCCTCTGCGTCCTCGGGTGTGCGGAACGCGCCGGCCTGCACGAAGTAGATGAAGGGGTCGGTGTTCGCCGATGCCCTGGCCGATGCGAAATCGCCCAGCGGGTCGGTCGACGACCGGCCGGTCACGGCGGGCGGCGCCTTGTCGGGCGCGGCAGCAGGCGCGGTGGCGGGCGCGGGAATCGTGGCGACGGGCGGTGCGGGCTGCACGCTGTCGGGATTCACCACGGTCGGCGCGGCGGGCTTCGCAGGGTTCTTGCCGTACAGCGGAGCGTTCGGGTCCCAGTCCTTGTTGCGCCGGCTTTCGGCGGCGTCCTGTTCGGGCGTGTGGCCCTGGCCCCTGTTCAGGAAAGGCACGGGCACCTTGGTGACGTACACCGCCACGGCGAGCGCAGCAGCGAGCCCCAGCACGATGCCGATGATGATGCCGACGATGACGTTGCCTTGTTGAGCCTGCTTCAAATCCATCATCCCAAATTGTCCGTCACCGATCACAGCGACTGAGCCCGCACGATCGAAGCGCGGGCAAGCGTGGAACCGGCTTTGCCGGGCCACTGGTTGCGCGCCCTTGAGGGGGAGGCGCCGCAGGCGCTTCGAGGGTGGGCCTTCATTCACATCTTGCGCGGGGCGCTCACGCCCAGCACAGCCAGGCCATTGTGCAACACCTGCGCGCACGCGGCTACGAGGGCGAGCCGGGCCTTTTTCACGGACTCGTCGTCCACGAGGATGCGCTCGCTGTCGTAGTAACTGTGATACGCAGCCGCCAGTTCACGCAAGTAGAACGTGACGTCGTGCGGCGCGAAATCGGTTGCCGCCGCAGAGAGCATCTCGGGGTACTTCGCGAGCTGAAGCATGAGCGACAGCGCGGCAGGGCTGGTGAGCAGCGACAGGTCGGCGTCCTTGAGCGTCCCCTCATCGCCGCCCCAAAGCGCGAGCACCGAGCAGATGCGCGCATGCGCGTACTGCACGTAGTACACGGGGTTGTCGTTGTTCTTCGCGACGGCCAGGTCGATATCGAAGGTGTATTCGGTATCGGCCTTGCGCGAGACGAGGAAAAAGCGCACCGCGTCCTTGCTGGTCCACTCGATGAGGTCGCGCAGCGTCACGTAGCTGCCTGCGCGCTTGGAGATCTTCACCTCGACGCCGCCGCGCATCACGCGCACCATCGTGTGCAGCACGTAATCGGGGTAGCCCTTCGGAATGCCAAGCCCGACCGCCTGCAGCCCGGCGCGCACTCGCGCGATCGTGCCGTGGTGGTCTGTGCCCTGGATGTTCACGGCCTTCGTGAATCCGCGTTCGAACTTGGTGATGTGATACGCGACATCGGGCACGAAGTAGGTGTACGTGCCGTCGGACTTGCGCATCACGCGGTCCTTGTCGTCGCCGAAGTCGGTCGTGCGAAGCCAAAGCGCGCCGTCCTGCTCGTAAGTCTTGCCGGAATTCACCAGAAGCTTCACGGTTTCCTCGACCTTGCCCGTCGTGTACAGGCTCGACTCGAGGAAGTAATGGTCGAAGCGAACGTCGAAGGCCTTGAGGTCCAGGTCCTGCTCGCGGCGCAGGTACGCGACCGCGAACATGCGTATGCCGTCGATGTCGTTCACATCGCCGCTCGCAGTGAATTCGCGGTCGTCGGCCTTCACCGTTTCCTTCGCGAGGAAGGCAGCGGCGATGTCGGCGATGTAGTCGCCGTTGTAGGCGGCCTCGGGCCATTCGGCGTCGCCCGGCTTCAGGCCGCGCGCGCGCAATTGCACCGACGTCGCCAGCGTCGCGATCTGCACGCCTGCGTCGTTGTAATAGAACTCGCGATGAACGTCCCAGCCCTGCGTCTCGTACAGGTTGCAGATCGCATCGCCCAGCGCCGCCTGGCGGCCGTGGCCCACGTGCAGCGGCCCCGTCGGGTTGGCGGAGACGAACTCCACCATCACATGACGGCCGCTCGAGGCTTGCCGGCCGAAGCCCTGCCCGGCGCCCAGCACCTCGCGAACGACTTGCTGCTTCGCCTCGGGCTTGAGCTTGATGTTGAGGAACCCCGGCCCCGCGATGTCGATGGCCTCGACCCATCGCTGGTAAGCCGGCTGCGCAAGCAAATCGGCCTTGAGCGCCTCGGCGACCTGGCGCGGATTCTGTTTGAGGGGCTTGGCAAGCTGCATCGCTGCAGTGCACGCGTAGTCGCCGTGCGCGGCGACCTTGGGGGATTCGAAAGCAGCTTTCTCCCCCGCGCCCGGCAAGAGCTTGTCCAGCCCGGCCGCGAGCGCGCCGAGCAATTCCTGTTTCGCTTGGAGCATCAGCGGATTTTAAGAGGCGGGCACGCGAGGCGCCCTTGGCGCACGCTCATGTCCCGCCGCGAGCGAGAAACACCGCCGCCAACGGGATGAGCGCAATGACGTGCGCCTGCACCATCACCCAGCGGCGCGCCGTCTTGATCTCGTGCTGCGCCGGCAGCGTGCCGTCGGCGTCCAGCTGCTGGCGCCAGAGCCTGAACATGCGTGTCGGCTTGATCGACATGAGCGCGACGACGATGAAAAGGCCGACCTTCAGGTGCAGCAGCGGCTGGTGCCAATACCAGCCCACGCCCTTGATGCCCCAGTAAGTCCGTGCCAGCCCCGTGAGCAGCACGAAAAGCGCCGCGATGCCGTAGATGCGGTTGACGGAGACGAGCCGCTCGACGATGCGCTCGTTCATCCACTCGGCGCGGCACAGCGCGGCCTCGCTCGAGATGAAGACGACCAGCGCAAGGATCGCGGAGAAGTGAAGGAACGCAAGGATTGCTTCCAGCGTCATGACGGTGCTTTCCAGAAGGTCGGTTGGCTGTAATGGTGCTTGAGGAAATCGACCCACAGGCGCACGCGAAGCGGCAGGTGCTTGCGCTGCGGGAACACCGCGTAGATGCCGTTCGGCGGCGCTGCGTGCTCGGCCAGCACTTCGACCAGACGGCCCGCCGCAAGATCGCCCTGCACTTCCCAGGCGCTGCGCCACGCGATGCCCCGGCCGGCAAGGCACCAGTCGTGCAGTACCTGGCCGTCGGTGCAGTCGAGTGGACCGCCGGGCTTGAGGTGCACGACTTCGCCATCGACCGTGAATGCCCACCCGCGCGTCTGCGAGGCTTCGCTCGACAGCGTGAGGCAGTCGAACTTCACGAGATCGTTCGGGTGCTTGGGCGTGCCGTGGCGCTTGAGGTAGTCGGGCGTCGCGACACACAGGCGCCGGTTTTCGGCAAGGCGCACGCTGATGAGCGACGAGTCCGCGAGGTCGCCGACACGCACGGCGCAGTCGTAGCCTTCTCCGGCGAGATCGACCACGCGGTCGCTCAGGTTCAGCGAAATCGTCACGTCGGAATGCAGGTCGCGGAACTTCGGCACGAGCGGCGCGACGTGGCGCCGGCCGAAGCCTGCGGGAGCGGTCACGCGCAAATGGCCGCTGGCCTTTACGCCACCCGCGCTGACGCTGGCCTCGGCATTGGCGATATCCGTGAGCAGGCGCTGGCAGTCCTCGAGGAACGCGCTGCCTTCGTGCGTGAGCGAGATGCGCCGCGTGGTGCGCACGAGCAGCTTGACGCCCAGCCGCTCCTCGAGCGCGTCGAGGCGGCGGCCCATCACGGCAGGTGCAACGCCTTCGGTCTTCGCGGCCGCAGTGAGGCTGCCGCGTGTGGCAACCGACACAAAAGACTCGAGCTGCTTCAGCTTGTCCATGGGTACGGCGGATTATGCGCAAGAAACGCACGAATCAATCGCCCGACTCCATATGAATGGTCGTCCAAGTATCAAATAGAGTCTCGCCATGGATCCCAAAGCTGTCCTTTTCGACGCCTATGGCACGTTGTTCGACGTGTACAGCGTGGGCCTGCTCGCCGAGCAGCTCTTTCCCGGCAAGGGCGACGCCCTTTCGGTCATCTGGCGCGACAAGCAGATCGAATACACGCGCCTCGTGACCACGAGCAACGACGGCGCGCATTACCGGCCGTTCTGGGATCTGACGCGAGCGGGCCTGCGCTATGCCTGCAAGCGCCTCGGCGTCGAGCTCACGCCCGCTGCCGAAGAAAAGCTGATGAACCAGTACCGGCATCTTTCCGCGTTTCCGGAGGATCGCGAAGTGCTCACCGCCCTGAAAGAGCGCGGCGTCGTCACCGGCATCCTGTCCAACGGCGACCCCGAGATGCTCGGCATCGCCGTGCGCAGCGCCGGGCTGGAAGACCTGCTCGATCACGTGATCAGCGTCGATCCGGTCCGCAAGTACAAGACCCATCCTGCCGCCTATGCCCTCGGGCCACAAGCCACCGGCGTCGACGCGCGGCAAACCATTTTCGTGAGCTGCAATTCGTGGGACGCCCTCGCCGCCACCTGGTGGGGCTACCGCACCTTGTGGGTCAATCGCTATCAACTGCCTTTCGAGGAATTGGGCACTCAGCCCACGCGCACAGGCTCGTCGCTGCGCGACGTGCTCGGCTTTTTCCAGGAGAAAACAAAATGACCACCGGCCGCAGCCCCGATCGAACCCGTCTTCACGGCCTCGAGGTCAGGGCCAACCTGTTCCGCTTCATCGAGGATCGCGTGCTGCCCGGCACGGGCGTGGACAGCATGCGTTTCTGGCAGGGCTTCGACGCGATCGTGAAAGACCTCGCGCCGAAGAATGCCGCGCTGCTCGCCGAGCGCGAGCGCCTGCAAAAAGAGCTCGACGTCTGGCACAAATCGAACCCCGGGCCGATCCGCGACATGGCGGCCTACCGCGGCTTCCTCGAGCAGATCGGCTATCTCGTGCCTGCGCCTGCGGACGTTCAATCAACCACGTCCAACGTGGATGCCGAGCTCGCGCTGCAAGCCGGGCCGCAGCTCGTCGTGCCGATCCTCAACGCGCGGTATGCATTGAACGCCGCGAACGCGCGCTGGGGCTCGCTCTACGACGCGCTGTACGGCACGGACGTGATCCCCGAGACGGGCGGCGCGGAGAAGTCACGCGGCTACAACCCCGTGCGCGGCGCGAAGGTGATCGCATTCGCTCGCGACTTCCTCGACCAGGTCGTGCCGCTCGCGCACGGCTCGCACGCGCAGGCGACGGGCTATCGCGCCGAAGGCGGCAATCTCTCGGTGACGCTGCAAAACGGCACGACCACCGGCCTGAAGTCGCCTTTCCTTTTCGTCGGCTACCAAGGCGATGCAACGTCGCCTTCGTCGATCCTCTTGCAGCACAACGGGCTGCACGTGGACATCCGGATCGATCGCAACACGCCCATCGGCAAGACCGACGCAGCGGGCGTGCATGACGTCGTCGTCGAATCAGCACTGTCGACCATTCTCGATCTCGAAGACTCGGTCGCGGCCGTCGATGCCGAGGACAAGGTGCTCGGCTATGCGAACTGGCTCGGCATCCTGCAAGGCACGCTGACCGAAGATGTCACGAAGGCGGGCAAGACGTTCACGCGCGGCCTGAACGCCGACCGTCGCTATCACGGCCCCATGGGCGGCGAGGTCGTGCTGCACGGCCGCTCGCTGCTGTTCGTTCGCAATGTCGGCCACCTGATGACGAACCCCGCGATCCTGTGGGGCGGCGGCAAGGAGATCCCCGAGGGGATCATGGACGCCGTCATCACCACGACGATCGCGCTGCACGACCTGCTCGGCCGCGGGGCGAACGGCATCCGCAACTCGCGCACGGGCTCGGTCTACATCGTCAAGCCGAAGATGCACGGGCCCGCGGAAGTCGCGTTTGCCGGCGAGCTGTTCGGCCGCATCGAACAATTGCTCGGCCTGCCCGCGAACACGGTGAAGCTGGGCATCATGGACGAGGAGCGCCGCACCAGCGTCAACCTGAAGGCCTGCATCGCCGAAGCGGAAGCGCGCGTGGCGTTCATCAACACGGGCTTTCTCGATCGCACGGGCGACGAGATGCACACCGCCATGTACGCGGGCCCCATGTACCGCAAGGGCGACATGAAGTCGAGCGCGTGGATCCAGGCCTACGAGAAGAGCAACGTACTCGTCGGCCTGTCGTGCGGACTGCGCGGCCGCGCCCAGATCGGCAAGGGCATGTGGGCCATGCCCGACCTGATGAAGGCGATGCTCGAACAGAAGATCGGGCATCCGAAGGCCGGTGCGAACACGGCCTGGGTGCCGTCGCCCACGGCTGCGACGCTGCACTCGCTGCACTACCACCAGGTCAATGTGACCGACGTGCAAAGGGAACTCGAGAAGATCGATGGCGACTTGCAGCGCGAGGAACTGCTCACGGGCCTGCTCACCGTCCCGGTCGTTGCCGAAGCGAAGTGGAGCGCCGAGGAGCGCCAGCAGGAGATCGACAACAACGCGCAGGGCATCCTCGGCTACGTGGTGCGGTGGATCGACCAGGGCGTGGGCTGCTCCAAGGTGCCCGACATCCACAACGTCGGGCTGATGGAAGATCGCGCGACCTTGCGCATCTCGTCGCAGCACATCGCGAACTGGCTGCAGCACGGCGTCGTGACGAAGCCGCAGGTCGAAGAGACCTTCCGCCGCATGGCGGCGGTGGTCGATCAGCAAAACGCGGGCGACCCGAATTACAAGCCGATGGCCGGTCACTTCGATCGATCGGCCGCGTTCAAGGCGGCGTGCGATCTCGTCTTCAAGGGCAAGGAACAGCCCTCGGGCTACACCGAGCCTTTGCTGCACGCCTGGCGCCTGAAGGTGAAAGCCGGCACGGCGTAAATCGTTTGCGCTACATTGGCGGATTCCCGAAACCGCCATGGACCGCGCACCCTTCGCCGACACAGCCCGCGAGATCGCGGAGCTCAAGCGCGTGCAGCGGGAGCTGCGCGACAGCGAAGCCCGCTTTCGCGCGCTGCTCGACCTGTCGGCCGACTGGTTCTGGGAGCAGGACGCGCAACTGCGCTTCACGCACCTGGGCGGCGGACATGCGTACCCCGAGGTGATGGTCCCGCGCGAATCCATCATCGGGAAATGCCGCTGGGAAATCGACAACACATGGCCTGCCGATGGCGCAGGCTGGGCGCCGCATCGTGCGCTGCTCGACCGGCACGAGCCCTTCCGCGATTTCGAAGTGATGAGGCGCACGCCCGATGGCGTGCGGCGCATGAGCATCACGGGTGAGCCGATCTTCGACGACGGCGGATGCTTCACCGGCTATCGAGGCGTGGGCCGCGACATCACCGAGAAACGGCGCGCCGAAGATGCGCTGCGCGAGGGCCAGCGCCAGTTGGCAGCGCTCATGAGCACGTTGCCGGGCATGGCGTATCGCTGCCGCAACGACCCTGACTGGTCGATGGAATTCGTGAGCGAAGGCGTCTTCGCACTGACGGGACACCGGCCCGGCGCGCTGCTGTGCGGCGCGGTGACCTATGGCAGCCTGATCCACGCCGAAGATCGCGACCGCGTGTGGGCGCACGTGCAGCGCGCGATCGCGCAGGACGAGCCTTTCGAGATCACCTACCGCGTCGTCGCCGCGAACGGCGCGCTTAAATGGGTGTGGGAGCGTGGATCGGCGGTGCGCGGCGCGAGCGGTGGAGTCATCGCGCTCGAAGGCTTCGTCACGGATGTCACGGATGTGCGCCGCGCGCAGGACGAGGTGGCGCGCCTGAACGCCGTGCTGGAAGAGCGCGTGCGCGAACGCACCGCGCAGCTCGAAATGGCGAACGCCGAACTCGAAGCCTTCGCCTATTCGATCGCCCACGACCTGCGCTCGCCGCTCACCTCGATCGACGGCTTCAGTCATTCGCTCGACTTGTTGTGCGGCGAACTCCTGCCGCAGCAGGGAAGGCATTTCCTGCAGCGCATTCGCGCCGGTGTGCGCCAGATGAGCGACCTCACCGACGCGATGCTGTCGCTCGCGCGGCTGTCGCGCGTGCGCCTGCGCTGGGAGCCGGTGGACCTCGCCGCAGCCGCGCGCCATGTGATCGACGTGCTGAGTGAGCAGGATCCGCGCGACCCGCTCTTGCTCGACATTCCGCGCGCGCTGCAGGTTCATGGCGACCCGCGTTTGCTCGCGCAGGTGATGGCCAACCTTGTCGGCAATGCATGGAAGTTTTCGTCGCGCAAGCCGCGCACGGAAATCCGCATCGGCGCGCGCACCGGCGAGGGCGGCGAAACGGTGTTCTTCGTCGCCGACAGGGGCGCCGGCTTCGACATGGCCCACGCGTCGCGGCTGTTCGGCGCGTTCCAGCGCCTGCACTCGGCGAGCGAGTTCGAAGGAACGGGTATCGGCTTGGCGCTCGTGCAGAAGATCGTCCATCGGCATGGCGGGCGCATCTGGGCCGAGGCGACGCCGGGCGAAGGAGCGACCTTCTTTTTTACGCTCGCTGCCGAGTCGCCACTTACAACTTCGTAAATTTCTGAAAGCGCATGAATCAATTTGCGGCTCTTTGCGCCAATTGATGAGTCGATCGGCTGACGCTGCTTACACTTTCGCGGTAAATCCCGGGGAAGAGAATGCCTGGCCTGCCAGCGGTCATAGGACCGTGTATCGAAGAAGCCGTCGCCCGATCGCCGCAGTGGATGTCACGCGCGATCGACCATGCGTGCACGCAGCTGCAGGAGGAATCGCGCCGAGGCTCGGGTGACAGGCAGGAGCTCGCTCTCGCAGCAGCGGACCTCGCGCAACAACGCATCGTGTGGTGCGCTGCCATTGCCGGCACGCTGCGAAAGGCGATCACGAGCGGCGACTCTCCGCGACAGCCGCAGATGCGCATCAATCCCTCGTCGCTCACGCTCACGCTCGTCGATGACAGCGAAGTGCTGAAGAACATCGAAGCATCGCGCCTGGCGATGGAACTCGAATCGCGCGTCGAAAAGCCGCTGGCCGAACTGGACAAGTACATGAGCGCCGCGCTCGGTCTCGAAAGCATCCAGCCCGAGGAGAACCCGCTGCGGCCCGGTGTGTTCGCACTGGCGCTTCGCGGTGTGATGACGGAATCGGACGCGACGCCCGGCCGTCCGGCGCTGTGGATGCGCCTCATGGCCGAGCCGCTCGGCACCGAACTCGCCGGCTTGTACGAGACTTGCACCAAGCAGCTCGCGCGCGCCAACGTGCGCCCTGCGGATTACCGCATCAGCAGTCCCGCTCCGCTTGGAACTGCACCAAGCGCGCGCACGTCCAAGCCCGCCGACCTGGGACAAGACTCGCGCGCGAACTCCGGCGTCGTGCCGCTGCGCGCACAGGAATCGAAAGCGCGCTCCGCGATGTCGGGCTGGGTCGAACTCGCGACGCAGGCGATCGGCGGCCCGGCGCTGCGCGACTTCCTCTTCGGCGGATCGCAGCAGCAGGCGCAGCAGCCGCTCGCGCCTTCGTACTACAGGCAAATCGACGAAGAGCTCGCCGCCCTCGAAGCGCGCTGGGACGAAGCCCCGCCCGATCCGCAAGTCGCGCGCGAGTGGCAGCATCTTCCGGTGGTCGATCGCCCGGTGCGCAATGTCGGCGTCGACAGCCCGCTCAATCGCGAGGTGTGGGGCAGCTTCGGCGCGCCGCGCCAGCGCTCGCTCGTGCGCACGCGGCTGCGCAAGCAGGCCAGGCAAGTCGGCCAGGTCATGGGCCTGGATCTCGTGCGGCAACTTGTCGACCAGGTGGCGCGGGACCCGCGCCTGCTCGCACCGGTGCGCGAGGCCATGGTCGCGTTGGAACCTTCTCTCGCGCGGCTGGCGATGCAATCGCCGCGATTCTTCGGCGAGCAGGACAACCCCGCGCGCAAGTTGCTCGAAGGGGTGGCGCAGCGCAGCTTCAAATACAACGACGAGTTCTCCACGGAGTTCCGCGATTTCTTCGACGGTGTCACGCGCTGCTTCACCGCGCTGAACGCAGACGAGTCGGTCGTCGACGCGCGGCCTTTCGAGACGGCGCTGGGCGAACTCACACGCAAATGGAGCGCGCAGGACCACGAAGAAGAACACGATCGCGAAGAGGTGATGAAGGCCGTGCAGTTCGCCGAGGCGCGGCAGGCCGAAGCGGACCGCATCGCATGGGAGCTGAGCCAGCGCAGCGACATGGAAGGCGCACCGGCCGTCGTGCAGGACTTCCTCTACGGCCCGTGGTCGCTCGTGATCGCGCACGCGCGGCTGGCGAACAAAGACAACGACATGGACCGGGACGGCTACATCCGCCTCATCGCGGACTTGCTGTGGAGCGTGAAGCGCGAGACCGCGCTGCGCGACCCGGCACGTGCCTTCGAAGTCATTCCGCGCATCCTTCCGAAGCTGCGCGCGGGTCTCGACCTTCTGGGACAGGCCCCCGCGGAGGCAGAGCATTTCTTCCACGCGCTGGAGCGCCTGCACCGGCCGGTGCTCAAGCTGCGCGCGAAGCATCGGCAGGCATCGCTGCATGCCGAACTCGCGGCCGCGCCGCTCGACGCGGACCTGCAGCCCGCGCCTGCCCACAAGCCGCAGGCGCACGAGGAGCTGTGGATGCGCGACGGCGATCTGCGCGCCTGCGGCTTCGAGGACACGCTGCCCAGCGACTACGCCGCGCTCGAGGCGCCGCCTCCTGCACCTGCGGCTGTGGCTTCCTCACCGAAGCCCGCGTCATCAGCGGTGATCCCCGTCAAGACAATCGCCGGCGTGCCGATGGCGTCCGTGCAGGCCGACGCGATCATCGCCACGCTGCGCGAAGGCCAATGGGTGGACCTCTTCAGCAAGCAGCGCTGGCGTCGCGCGCAGCTCAAGTGGTCCAGCGGCAGGCGCACGCTTTTCATGTTCGTGAGTCAGGGCGGCCGGCCGCACTCGATGACGCAGCGCAGCCTGCAGCGGCTGGTGATCAATCGACTGCTTCGACCCGTCGATTCGCACCAGGTCGTGCAGCACGCGCTCGACACCGTGATGCGGCCGCGCACGGAATCGCTCGCGGCGTGATCACGGATAAACTGCCGGCGTGAACGCGTCCACCCCGGTTGATCCGAGTGGCTGCCCTTTGTGCGGCCAGCCCAACCAGTGCGCGATGGAACTCGAGCGGCGCACGGGCGAGAAGCAGCCACCCTGCTGGTGCACGCAAGTGGATTTCAGCGCCGGGTTGCTGGCGCGTGTGCCGGCCAGTCATCGACACACGGCTTGCATTTGCCCCGCATGCTCGCGGGCGCAAACGGAGTGACGCCATGTGCCAGCTGCTCGGCATGAACTGCAACACGCCGACGGACGTGACGTTCAGCTTCACGGGCTTCGCGCAGCGCGGCGGCCGCACCGACGAACACGTGGACGGCTGGGGCATCGCCTTCTTCGAGGGGCTGGGACTGCGGCATTTCGTCGATCACCAGCCAGCGTGCGATTCGCCGGTGGCCGACCTCATCCGCCGCTACCCGATCAAGAGCCGCAACGTCATCGCGCACATCCGCAAGGCGACGCAAGGCGCGATCGCACTGGAGAACTGCCATCCTTTCGTGCGCGAGCTGTGGGGCCGCTACTGGGTGTTCGCGCACAACGGCAATCTCGAGAATTTCCATCCGCGCCTGCACGCGGCTTTTCGGCCGGTGGGCGCGACGGACAGCGAACGCGCCTTCTGCTGGCTCATGCAGGAGATCGCGAAGTCGCACGCCGGCGTGCCCGACGTGCGCGAACTCACGCTGACCCTCGCCGAATTGACGAAGCCGATCGCGAAGCACGGCACGTTCAATTTCCTGCTGTCGAACGGTCAGGCGCTGTGGGCGCATTGCTCGACGAATCTCTTTCACGTCGAGCGCAGTCACCCTTTCGCGCATGCGCAGCTCAAGGATGAGGACCTGAGTGTCGACTTCGCGCGCAACACGACGCCGCAGGACAAGGTGGCTGTCGTCGTCACGGCACCGCTCACGGTGAACGAGGATTGGCAGCAGATGCAATCGGGCGAACTGCGGGTGTTCGTCGACGGCGCCGTGCTTCGCTGATTTCAGTGCGCTAATACCCAAAGCCCTGCGGCCGATTGCCGCGCTTGGGCATCGATGGCGCTGGTCTACTCCCCTCGCATTGACGGGGAGAAGAAAAGTGGAATTCAAGAACATCCACGCATGGGACGACTTCGCGCATGCACTCGAAGTAGCGACGGTGGAATTCGTCGTTGCAACGGCAGCCGCGGCGGATATCGAAGCCTATGCGCCGCTGTCGGCGCTGCTGCGACGCGTGCAAGGCGCGTTCGGCATCGAAGCCGCGTTCGTGTCGGACCATCTCGCCGCGCGAGAGACCGACGCACTGCAGCGGCACTACGGCATGCAACTGCTCGGCGCCGGCGGGTCGGTGAGCAAATACCGCTTCGAGGCACTTCCCGTCGTCTCCGGCGAGGGCGATTGGCGCGGCACGCTTTGCTGCCGCATTCCCGCTGCCGCCGCGACTGCGGACCGGCAAGCGCTGGAGTCCGTCGCGCAGCTCATCGCGAAATGCTTCGCCGATGCGCAACCGGCGGATTAGCCGGCGGCGGCCTTCTCAAGCGCGTCGACGAACATCTTCGGCACGTCGAAGCCGGCCTGCTGCTTGATTTCCTGGAAGCACGTGGGGCTGGTGACGTTGATCTCGGTGAGCCAGTCGCCGATCACGTCCAGCCCGACGAGCAGCAGGCCGCGTTCGTTGAGCGCAGGGCCGATCGCCTGTGCGATCTCACGGTCGCGCGCGGAGATCGGCTGTGCGACGCCCTTGCCGCCCGCAGCAAGATTGCCGCGGATCTCGCTGCCCTGCGGAATGCGCGCGAGGCAAAACGGCACGACTTCGCCGCCGATGATGAGGATGCGCTTGTCGCCCTTCGCGATCTCCGGAACGAATCGCTGCACCATGATCGTCGTGGCGCCATGGTGATTGAGCGTCTCGATGATCGATCCGAGGTTCAGGCCGTCCTTGCCCACGCGGAAGATGCCCATGCCGCCCATGCCGTCCAGCGGCTTCAGGATGATCTCGCCGTGCCGCTCGTGGAAACGCTTCACATCCTTGGCGTCGCGCGTGACGAGCGTGGGGCTGCAGAACTGCGCGAACTCCATGATCGCCAGCTTCTCGGGATGGTCGCGCAAGGCCGCGGGGCTGTTGAACACGCGCGCGCCTTCGCGCTCGGCCTGGCCGAGCAAGTGCGTTGCGTAGAAATATTCGGAGTCGAACGGTGGGTCCTTGCGCATCAGCACCGCGTCGAACTCTTTGAGCGCCACCGTGCGGCTTGCCGTCTCCTTGAACCAGTCGTGTTCGTCGCCCGTAAGACGGATATCGCGGACCGCCGCGCTGACGAGGCCGCCCGATTCCCACATGACATGGCGCGGTTCGCAGGCCGAGACGCGGTGGCCGCGTTGCTGCGCCTCGCGCATCATCGAAAAGGTGGTGTCCTTGTAGGTCTTGAAGACTTCCAGAGGGTCGGCAACGAAGAGCAGGTCCATGGACATTACTCTTGCACAAAAAGCCCCGTTGCGCCCGCGC
The DNA here is from genome assembly GCA_035492155.1 of Ramlibacter sp. Lineage (GTDB taxonomy): Bacteria > Pseudomonadota > Gammaproteobacteria > Burkholderiales > Burkholderiaceae_C > Ramlibacter. The sequence goes on from DATJJL010000067.1 coordinate 16,260, forward strand.
CCGCCCCAAAGTCCGGATACTCGCCGGCATGAAACTCACCGACTTTCCGGTCACGAAGAAGTGGCCCGCACAGCATCCGGACCGCCTGCAGCTTTATTCGCTCACGACGCCCAACGGCGTGAAGGCTTCCATCATGCTGGAGGAAACGGGCCTGCCTTACGAGCCGCACTATGTGAGTTTCGAGGCGCATGAGCAGACTTCGCCCGAATTCCTGTCGCTCAATCCGAACAACAAGATCCCCGCGATGATCGATCCGGACGGCCCGGGCGGCGAGCCGCTGCCGCTGTGGGAATCGGGCGCGATGCTGATCTATCTTGCCGACAAGACCGGACAGCTCATGCCGAAAGACGCCGCGCGGCGCTACGAGGCGATCCAGTGGCTGATGTTCCAGATGGGCGGCATCGGCCCGTTCTTCGGACAGGTGGGCTTCTTCGTGAAGTTCGCCGGCAAGGATTTCGAAGACAAGCGCCCGCGCGATCGCTACGTGAGCGAATCGAAGCGGCTGCTGGCCGTGCTGGACAAGCACCTCGAAGGCAAGGCGTGGATCATGGGCGACGACTACACGATCGCGGACATCGCGACCTTTCCGTGGGTGCGCAATCTCGTGGGCTACTACGGCGCGGGCGAACTGGTGGAGTTCGGCAGGTTTGCCAACGTCAAGCGCGTGCTGGATGGCTTTCTCGCACGTCCGGCGGTGCGGCGCGGACTGGCGATTCCGGCCAAGCCGGTGAACTAGCGTCCTGCGCGTCGTCGCGCAGGGCCAGTGAGGCCGCGGCCTGGACGCTCAGTGTCGCGCCTTCCTCGACGAGCCGCCGCAGTTCGTCCGGCCCGAAGGCCAGCGACAGTCGTTCGGCAAGCGACGCGTGCAAGGCGGCTTCCACCCGTTCGCGTTCGCTGCGCGCTCTCGCTTGCCCCGCGTCGGCGCAGCCCATGATTCGCGCGGCATCGGCTGCGAAGCCGCGCTCGTACGCAAGTGACGCCAAGGGATCGAGCAGGCACACCAAGTGGCCGAATCGCTCGAACAGCGGCCGTGCGCGGCGCCCCTGCTCGAGGGCTTCGTCGATCGCGCCGATGCCGATCAGCGCCATGCAAAGGTTGCCGGCCACGATCGCATCCAGGGTCGGATGCGCGCCAGGGTATCGCTCGATCAGTGCGACCAGCTCACGACCGCGATCGACGCATTCCTTCCACTGGCCCAGCGCCGCTGCGCACTGCTCCCGGTTGGTCAACGAATGCGACAGCAGCAAGGGATCGCCCAGCCCGGCGGCCAGGTGGTACGCCTGCTCGTATTCGGCCATTGCAGGCTCGAAAGCATCGTTCTGCAAAGACACGAACCCTTGTGCGAGCAGCGCGCGCGCGCGCAGATAAGGCGGCCAGTCCGGCTGCAGCAATCGGCGCTGCTCCTCGATCGCATCGTTCGCGGGTTGGTTTTCATGCCGACGGGAATGGGTCATCGCGAGCATTCCGAGTGCAAGCGCCAGTCGCGGTGCGTCCTGCATCGCACGACACAGCTCGACGCCGCGACGCGCGCGTGTGAGCTCGATGTCGCCGACCTGCGGCGACGCGAGATGCGTCCAGTCGATGCACAGCCGCGTCTCGATCATCGGGGGAGTCTGCGCGTCCACATGCCCGAGCGCGAGTTGCAGGCGGCGCAGGCCTTCGGGCCGCCCGGCGCCCCCCTCGCGCCACACCCATGCGCTCGCGCTCGCCAGCGCCACGCCGAGCGATCGATCGCCGTTCGGGCCGAAGCACCAATCGAGCGCCACACGCAGGTTGTCCATGTCGGCCGCATGGCGGGCGAGACGCTCCAGCAGGGGAACGGTGAGCTCGTCGCGGCAAGTGGCCTCGAAGATTTCCAGCATCGCCTGCGCGTGGGCGCGCCTGACCACCTCGACCTCGCCGGCGTCGGCGAGCTTTCCGAGCGCGAAGGCGCGCGTGGTCTCCAGGAGCCGGCAGCGGGGCACGTCGGATTGCTCGGCGAGCACGAGCGACTTGTCGACCAGGTCGCCGAGGTCGTCCAGGACGCGCCATGCATCGATGTTGTCGTTGCCTGCCACGCGCTGCGCACTCGCAAGGCCGAAGCTGCCGGCAAAAGCGCCCAGGCGCCGGAACACGACCTGCTGTTGGGCGCTGAGCAGTGCGAAGCTCCATTCGAGCGCGGAATGCAGCGTCTGGTGCCGCGGCTGCGCAAGGCGCGCACCCCGCGTGAGCACGCGGAAGCGCTCGTCCAGCTGCTCGCGCAAGCCGCGCACACCGAACAGGGGAACTCGGGCTGCGGCGAATTCGATGGCCAGCGGAATGCCGTCCAGATGGCGGCAGATTTCGGCCGCTTCGTCGAGATCGCTCGTGGCGAGTTCGAACGTCGCGTCCGCCGCGCGCACGCGCGCCTCGAACATTGCCACCGCGCCTGCGGTGCGCATCGCCGCCGCGCCTCGTTCGGGCACGTCGAGCCCGTGCAGGCGGAAGACGTGTTCTTCGGCCAACTTCATCGGCTCGCGGCTCGTGGCGAGCACACGCACCCCGGGCGCGAAGCGGTACAGCGCCCGGATCACTTCGGACGCCGCTTGCGGCAGGTGTTCGCAGTTGTCGATCACGAGCAGCAGGCGGCGCGAGGCCAGGCGGCGCGCCAGCTCCTCCACACCGCTCTCGTGAAGCTCTTCCCGCAATACGCCGGCGACGGCCGCGGGAACCAGCGACGCTTCACCGATCGGCGCGAGTTCGCACCACCAGACGCCGTCGGGGAACCCGGCGAGCAACTCGTGCGCGAGTGCCTGCGCCAGCACCGTCTTGCCGATGCCGCCAGGCCCCACGAGGGTCACCAGGCGATGGGTGGCCGCGACCGACCTGAGTTGCGCCAGTTCGCGATCGCGCCCGTAAAGGACGGGTGCCGGCCCGGGCAGGTTCGAGTTCGCCCGCGCATCGGCGACAGGCGTGGCGGCCGAGACCTGCAACTGCGAATCCGTATCGTCCAGCGTCGCGGTAAACCGATAGCCGCGTCCGGGCACGGTGGCGATCGCCTGCGGGCCCAGGACCTTGCGCAGGCCGCTGATGTGCACCTGCAGGTTGTTCTCCTCGACCACCAGGCCCGGCCACACGCAATCGAGCAGCTCGTTCTTGTGCACGACACGGTCGCGGCGCTCGACGAGCGTGAGCAGGAGATCGAAGGCCCGCGCGCCGATGGGGCGCGGGTGGCCATCCACCAGCAGCACCCGTTGCCGAGGCCGAAGCTCGGCATTTCCGAATCGATAGTCGCGAGGCTCGCCCATGGACATCTCCCGCGGGGCCCGCACGGTCCCGCACAGCCCGCATGCCATTTTGGGCGCGCACGACATGCATCGCGCACACCCGGCAGAACGATTCAGTTTCCTTAAGGCCTGACTCAGGACTTTATGGCGCGCGGCGACGAAGATGAATCCACTGCCGCACCCCATTTGTAAAGGAGTTCAACATGTCGTCGCAATGGAAGACCTCATCCGGATTCACGCGCGTACTGTCGGTGCTCGCTGCGCTGATCATCATGGGCTCGGTGTTCGGCGCCGTTGCCATCGGACTGACGAGCACGGATGAGGTTGCGATCGCATCGGCCGCGCCGACGCTGGCGTGACGATCAGATCTCGACCTTCGCGCCGAGCTCGACCACCGAGTTGTTGGGAAGGTGCAGGAAGTCGGCGGCGCCGCTCGCGTTGTGGTGCATCTGCGCGAACAACTTTTCGCGCCACGGCGCCATGCCGCTTCCGATAGTGGGAATCACCGTGTCGCGCGAAAGGAAGTAGCTGGTCGTCATCCGGTCGAGGTCGCAGCCGTGCGTGCGGATGTATTCGAGCGCGCGAGGCACGTCCGGATCGTTCTTGAAACCGTAATGCACGGTGACTTGCCAGCAGTCGTGGCCGAGCGGCTCGACTTCCACGCGCTTGTTGATGCCGATCCACGGCACCTCGTGGTTGCGCACGGTGACGAACAGGTTCTGCTGGTGCAGCACCTTGTTGTGCTTGAGGTTGTGCAGCATCGCATTCGGAACCGTGCCGGGTTCCGCGGTGAGGAACACCGCGGTCCCTTCCACGCGCGTCGGCGGATTCACGAACACCGCTTCGAGGAAACTCTTGAGGTCGATCGAATCGGCGCGCAGCTTCTCGTTGAGCAGCTCGCGGCCGTGCTTCCACGTCATCATCAGCGTGAAGATCCCGCCGCCGATCATCAGCGGGAACCAGCCACCTTCGATCAGCTTGAGCAGGTTCGATGCGAAGAACGTGAAGTCGACGATGAAAAACCAGCCCGTGGCGGCGATGCAAAGCGGCAGCGGGTAGTGCCAGCCGTAACGGATCACGAAGAACGTGAGCGTCGTGGTGATCAGCATGTCCATCGTCACCGCGATGCCATACGCGGCGCCCAGCGCTTCCGACGAGCGAAACAGCACGACAGCCAGCACGATCGCGACGAACAGGCCCCAGTTGACGAACGGGATGTAGATCTGCCCCGTGTCGCGCACGCTGGTGTGCTGGATGTTCAGGCGCGGAAGATAGCCGAGCTGGATGACTTGCTTGGTGACACTGAAAGCGCCCGTGATGAGCGCTTGCGATGCGACCACCGTCGCGGCCGTCGCGAGCACGACGAGCGGCAGCAGCGCCCAGTCCGGGGCCATCAGGTAGAACGGGTTCTTCACCGCTTCGGGGTTGGACAGCAACAGCGCGCCCTGGCCGAAGTAATTGAGCGTGAGCGCCGGCATGACGACGCTGAACCAGGCGATGCGGATCGGCCGCTTGCCGAAGTGCCCGAGGTCCGCATACAGCGCTTCGGCACCGGTGACGCACAGCACCACTGCGCCGAGGATGATGAATGTCGTCACCGGATTGTGGAACATGAACAGCACGGCGTGGTGCGGCGACAGCGCCTGCAGGACGACGGGGTGCCTCACGATGTGCGAAACGCCGAGGATCGCGATCACGATGAACCAGATCAGCGTGACCGGACCGAAGAAGCGGCCGATGCCGCCTGTGCCGTGCTTCTGGAACGCGAACAGCGCAAAAAGAACAAGCAGCGTGAGCGGGATCACCGCTTCCTTGAAGTGGGACGAGAGCACTTCGAGGCCCTCGACGGCCGAGAGGACCGAGATCGCCGGCGTGATCACGCCGTCGCCGTAGAAAAGGGAGCTGCCGAAGATGCCCACGGCCAGCAGCCCCTGGCGCAGGCGGGGTTTGTCCTTCACCGCCTGTGAGGCGAGCGCCAGCATGGCGATCAGCCCGCCTTCGCCGTTGTTGTCCGCGCGCAGGACGAGCGCGACGTACTTGATCGAGACGATGACCGTCAGCGTCCAGAAGAAGATGGACAGGATGCCGTAGACGTTGCCCGTCGTGAAGGGAACGAGACCGGTGCCGAAGACGCTTTTGACCGCGTACAGCACGCTGGTGCCGATGTCGCCATAGACGACGCCGATGGCGCCGAGGGTCAGCGCGGCGAGCGAGGATTTCGAGTTCTGCAACGAGGGGTGGGAAAGCTCCGGAGCCCGCTATTGTGCTCTAGGGCCCCAGCCCGCCAGTTAATCGTAAGTCTCGGCTTCGGGATCCGTTGCTTCCAGCTCGTAGCTGGCCGCGAGCATGGCGAGCCGGCCGATCACGCCGTACATATAAAACCGGTTCGGGGCACTGGCGCCGGGCTTTTCGCCGGGCTGAGGCAAGCGCGTACTCTCCGCGAAAGCCAGCGGAACGAATTGCGACCCGGGCGCGTTGAGGTTCTCGTCCATGCCGCGATCGGCGTGCACGCGGTAGAAGCCGCCGACGACGTATCGATCCATCATGTACACCACCGGCTCGGCCACGGCGTCGTTGATGCGCTCGCCGGTGAGCACGCCTTCCTGGATGATGACCTGGTGCACTTCCTGCCCGTCCTTGATGACGGCCATCTTGTTCTTGGTCTTGCGATTGAGCTCGTCCAGGTCCTTCACATCGCGCACGGTCATGATGCCCATGCCGTACGTGCCGTTGTCGGCCTTCACCACGACGAACGGCCTTTCGTTGATGCCGTATTCCTTGTACTTCTTGCGGATCTTGGTGAGCAGCGCGTCCACGTTCGACTGCAGGCAGTCCATCCCCGCGCCCTCGCCGAAATTGATTTCGCCGCAGACGTTGAACATCGGGTTGATCAGCCAGGGGTCGACGCCGATCATCTTGCCGAAGCGCTTGCTCACCTCGTCGTAGCTCTTGAAGTGGTTGCTCTTGCGACGCACCGACCAGCCGGCGTGAAGCGGCGGCAACAGGTATTGCTCGTGGATTTCCTCGAGGATGCCCGGCGTGCCCGACGACAAGTCGTTGTTCAGCAGGATGGTGCACGGGTCGAAGTCCTTCAGGCCGAGGCGGCGCTTGCTGCGCACGACCGGCTCGATGGTGATCGTGTCGCCCATGGGCAGCTGGATCGTCTTGGGCTCCTTGAGCTCCGGGTCGATCGAGCCGATGCGCACGTTCAGCCCGGCCATGTGGAACACGCGCTTGAGCTGCAGCAGGTTCGCCAGGTAGAACGTGTTGCGAGTGTGGTTCTCGGGGATGACCAGCAGGTTCTTCGCGTCGGGGCAGATCTTCTCGATGGCGGCCATCGCCGCCTGCACTGCCAGCGGCAGCATCTCGGGCGTGAGGTTGTTCCAGCCGCCCGGAAAGAGATTGGTGTCCACAGGCGCGAGCTTGAACCCGGCGTTGCGCAAATCCACCGACGTGTAGAACGGCGGCGTGTGCTCCATCCACTCGAGCCGGAACCACCGCTCGATCGCGGGCATCGACTCGAGCACGCGCTGCTCGAGCTCGTTGATCGGGCCCGTGAGGGCGGTGATGAGGTGGGGGACCATGCGGCGGGCGCGAGTGAATCGAAGATTTTAGGGAGATGGGGGCAACCTTGGCGGGCGCAAGGCCTAGCTGAGCCTTAGGTGCGCACTTCGCCGCTGCCCAGCACCACCCACTTCAGCGACGTCAGTCCTTCGATTCCCACGGGCCCGCGCGCGTGGAATTTGTCGGTGCTGATGCCGATCTCTGCGCCGAGGCCGAATTCAAAACCGTCCGCAAAGCGCGGGCTCGCGTTGACCATGACGCTGGCGGAATCGACCTCGCGCAGGAAGCGCTGCGCGTGCATGTGATCCGACGTGACGATCGCATCGGTGTGGTGGCTCGAATAATGATTGATGTGCGCCATCGCGGCGTCGAGGTCGTCGACCACCTTCACGCTGATGATTGGCGCGAGGTATTCCTGGTACCAGTCCTGCTCGGTGGCTGGCTTCACGTTCGCGCCGGTGATTTTCTCCAAGACAGCCCTGGCTTCCGAGTCGCATCGCATCTCGACGCCCTTGGTCGCGAACACGGCGCCGATCTTCGAAAGAAATTCGCCGGCAACTTCGCGCGCGACCAACAGGCCCTCGATCGCGTTGCACGGGCTGTATTTCTGCGTCTTCGCGTTGTCGGCAATCTTCACGGCCATGGCGATGTCGCACGGTGCGTCGACATACACGTGGCAATTGCCGTCCAGGTGCTTGATAACGGGCACCTTCGCACCGGCGCTGATGCGCTCGATGAGGCCCTTGCCGCCGCGCGGGATGATCACGTCGACGTATTGCGGCATCGCGATGAGCTGCCCGACCGCTTCACGATCGGTCGTTTGCACGAGCTGCACGGCATCGGCCGGAAGGCCAGCCTCGACGAGCGACTCCTGCACGAAGCTGGCGAGCATGCGATTGGAATGGATCGCTTCCGAGCCGCCGCGCAGGATGCATGCGTTGCCGCTCTTGATCGACAGGCTCGCGGCCTCGATCGTCACGTTCGGCCGGCTTTCGTAGACCATGCCGAACACGCCGATGGGCACGCGCATCTGGCCGACGCGGATGCCCGAAGGCTGCTGCTTCATGCCGATGATGTCGCCGATGATGTCGGGCATCGCGGCAAGCTGCTCGCAGCCTTGCGCCACTGTTTCGATGATCTTGGATGTGAGCTTCAACCTGTCGACCATCGGTGCCGCAAGTCCTGCGGCGCTCGCATGCTCGATGTCGCGTGCGTTCTCGGCTTCGAGCCGCTCGATGTTCGTGCGCAGCTTCAGGGCCAGCGTGCGCAGCGCGAGATTGCGTGTTGCCGCATCGGCGCGCGCCATGCCGGCGGACGCCTCGCGTGCGCGGGCTCCCATCGTCTGCATGTATTCGGCGATATTCAGCGCGTTCACGCCCCGATTATCGCGCGGGGCTCGGAAACCGGCCTGAGCAGCCGCTGCGAAGACGGGGAAAGCCGCACCAGGTCCCTGCAGCTCACGATGCGCAGGCGGCCCGCTTCGCGTTCGTCGGCGACCAGCCGCAGAATCTTCCCGAGCAGGCGGAACATCGCGTATCCATCGATGAAGTTCTCGGGGTGCGTCCATGCGTGCACCACGCCGCCGGTGAGCGCGGCATGCCGCAGCATGTGCTCCCACCGGCTGACGGTCCACGCGACGGGAATGCACCGTCGCAAGCCCAGCCGCCAGTTCAGGAAATACCCGGCGGGGATCGCCACCGGCAACCGGTCGAGCGGGCCCAGCCGCTCGCTCGCCTCGAAAAGGTTCAGCTCGCGCATCAGGTTGACCGGGCGACCCAGCGACGGGCGAGCCGCGCGGTAGATGTTGAACCCATGCAGCGGCAGCAGGTCCGTCTGCGCGATCTGGTTGCGCGGATAGACGAAGCTTTCCACCGAATCGCCGAACCCGGCGACCTGCCGGCTCAGGGCCAGCTCCGCGTCGAGGACATCTCGCGTCGCCCATGCAGCGCCCCAGGGCATGTGCGAAAACCCGTGCGAGGCGATTTCGTGGACGCCGGCGTCCTTCGCCGCGCCGAAGCAAGCCGGCGAGAACCAGCCGTCCCCGCCGTCCCTGTCGATGGCCATCGCAGCGCCGCGCAGCCACGGCGTCGAGCCCGCGGCGCAGCCGTCGACCTGCGGACGCAACCGCGCGAATTCCGCTGCGCTCATGGTGAAGGCGCCGGTGAAAGCGAAAGTCGCGCCGATGCCGAATGCCTGCAGCATCCCGACGATGCGGCGATAGGTGGCTTCCAGGTTCGGCGTCGTGTGACTCGCGTAGCGATACGCCGGCCGGTCGACCACGCCCCATTTGCCCTCGCAGTCAAACGTGAGCAGAAAGGTTCCGGCCATATCGGACATCCATGAGCTTCGGCATGAGCGAGCGCCGCGCGTGCGCCCGATAGAACACGACGACGAGCATCGGGATCATCAAGATCACTTCGTGCCGCAGGAACGATCCGAAATCGGGCTCGAAGATCGCTTGGGTGAACGAATACGCGATCACGAAAGCACAGCAGCGCAGATACACGGAGCCGGGCCGCCCGATGCGCCGCGCGTCTCGCAGGAACGCCGCACAAGCGGCAGCAAAGAACCACAGCGAGCAAAGCTGGAACGCCGCGAAGAACACATAGCGCGGCGACGATTTCGCGAGCAAGGCGACCGGCACGTTCATGTAGGGCCACGCGATCGCGGCATTGGCGAAGTCGGTGGCGACCCCGGTGTTTTCGAAAGTGTTGTTGAATGCCGACCGGGCATCGGGGCTGTCGACGCGATCCGCATTCATCGACATGCGCGCGTCCGTGAGCGGCTCGAATCCGAGGGCGCCGGCGAGCACGAAGGGCGCGACGCACGCGACCAGCATCACGCCCATCGCCGCGCGGCCGCGATGGGCCACAAGCAGCCGCAGCGCCATCCACGCGCAAGCGAAGTAGAAAAAGCAGATGGCCCAGTACTGGCGAAAGAACGCCGCATACGCAAGGAACACCAGCGTGGCCATCAAGCGGCTCGCGCGCGAACCGGCGACGCAAAGCCACAAGGCGATGGGCAGCGCGATCGTTTCCTTGTTCGGAAACGTCATGAACAGCGCCGAGCATGCGACCCAGGCCCCCGCCAGCAGTTGGTACCTGGCGCTGTGCACTTCGAACACGTTCAGCAGGCGCACCGTCAGCGCCACCACGGCGCAGTAGTACGCGGGTATCGCCACCGACTTCGGCAGCAGCGCCAGCACCAACGACCAAAGGCGTGCGGTGTTGAGGTAACTGTCGAAACTGAGTCCCGTCCACAAGTCGGGAGCGGCCATGTAGTCGTACACGATCTGCGCATCGAGGCTGAATTTCGCCGGCAGGTATTGCTCGCCGAACCGCGCGATGAGCACGCCGGTGCATGCGACGCAAAGCCACCAGGCGGCAATCAGCATGCGCCCGCGGTCGCGCCCCGCGCCGGCGTCGCCCGAACCTCCCATGACGGTCGTGGGACTAGACACCATTCAGCACGACTCCGCTCAGCGACTGGCCGGCCTGGGTGAGCCGGCGCGCGCTCTCCGCGATGTCTTCGACCGCCGTCTTTCTTGCGCGTGCCACCAGCACGATCATGGCCGCGGTGAGCGCGAGAGACAGCGTTTCCGAAGAACGCAGGACCGGCGGCGCGGCCAGCACGACCATGTCGTAGTCCCTGGTTGCATGCTCCAGCAGTTCGACGAACGCGCGCGACTCGCTCAGCTCGCCGAAGTCAAGGGGCGCCGATCCGGCGGGCACCAGGTCGAGCCGGGGAATTCCCGAGTGCCAGACCGCCTCCTTGCGCGTGCACGATCCGCCGACCAGCTCCGCCAGGCCCGGCGTTGGTTCCGCGCCGAAAGAGCGGTGGAGCCTGCCGCGCTGGCGGTCCGCATCGATCAGAAGCACGCGCTGCCCGGACGCGGCCATCAGCGCGGCGATGTTGCTTGCGACGAAGTGCGCGCCGACGCCTTCGCCCGGCCCCGTCACAAGCAGGCGGTTGTTGGAGCGCCCGCGCGTCTGATGCTGCAGCATCGTCTTGAGCTGGCGCAGCGCCACGGCAGCTTCGTCGCCCGGCGACGAAAGAGCCAGCACGCCGGGCGCACCGCTGTGCACTCGGCGCTGGGCCCGCGCACTCAGCGGTACCGCCGACGAATAGACGCTCAATCCGGTTGCGGTTTCGATATCGCGCGCGCTGCGCACGCCGCGGCCCAGCCCGGAACGCACGAGAACGAACAGCAGCGAAAGAACGAGGCCCCCCGCGCCGGCCGCTGCAAGCACGATGGCCGGCTGGGGCCGACTCGACTCGTCGGGAGGAACTGCCGGATCGATGATGCGCGCGTTGCCGGTCAAGCCTTCACGAACCAGCTGCAGATGCATGACGTTGCTTCGAAACTGCTGATAGAGCTCGCCGCTCATCTTCGCGTCGCGTTCGAGCCTCTGGGCGTCCTGCTGGTTGCCGGGCATCGCGCTGATCCTTCCTTGCAGGCCGCGCAGTTCCTGCTGCAAGCCGGCGATCTGATCGTCGGCGATACGCACGGCGGGATGCTGCGCCCCGAAGTTCGACAGGAGGTCGCGCTTTTTCTGCTCCGCTTCGTCCAGCCTGGCCTTGATGTCGTAGCGGCGCTGCAGTGCGGCTTTCGCGTCGTCGTCGAACGACACCGTGCCCGTGCGGGAACGGAAACGGTTGTAAGCGCTCTCGGCGCGCTCCATCTGGTCTTTCAGGGTCGGCAGCTGCGTGTTGAGGAAGGCGATGGATTTTTCCGCTTCGGCGGCCTTGCGATCGATGGCCTGCTTCACGTAGTCGGCACCGATCGCGTTCAGGACGGCGGCCGCACGCGCGGGGTCCGTGTCCTTGAGACTGGCCTCGATGATTCCCGACTGGCGGCCTCGCTCGACCAGCTGCAGCGCGTTTTGCAAGTCCTGCGCGGCCTTTCCGCGCGACTTGCGCACGACGCTGAACGCCGCGTCCGCGGGACCCTGCAGGTCGGACACGAGAAGGAAAAGCCGCCCCTGTCCGAGCGAGCCGGTCAAAAGCTCGCCGACCTTGCCTTCGAGCGGAGCGGAAAGCGATGGGTGGCTCAGCACGTAGCGGCCGTCCTGGCGCAAGGTGACGATGAAGGTCTGACCCTGCCACGCAGCGGGCACGTCGAACCGGCGCACGTCGATGCGCCTTGCACCTTGAAGCCGCGCGCGAACCGAGGCAAACACGCCTTCGTTCGACACCGTTTCCTGCCCGCGAGCCGGCCCGCCCGCCAGGAAGGGAAAGTAGCGCGGACGGGCGACGACGAGCAAGTCGTTCTTTTCGACCGCGGGGGTCACGACCATGCGCGAACGCATGATTTCCATTTCGGCCGAAGCGGGCGTCTTGATGTCGAACACGTTGGCGGCATCGCCCAGCACGCTTCGCGACGGCCCGGCGGAATCGGCGATCTGGATCAGGAGGTTGGCCTCGTACACGGGCGGCATGGCCACGGCGACGACTGCTCCGATCGCGACGGCCGCAAGCACGGCCAGCAAGATCCACCATCGGTTCTGGGCGATGGGTTTCAGGTAGGTGCGAAGCTCGGACCGGGCCGGGGCGCCCAAGGTCTGGGGGAGCATGCCCGCGGCCGCGAACAGCTCTCGTTCGTCGGAGAATCTCATGAGGTTTCCTGCTCAGGTTGGCTGCGGCGCATGGTTCCCGCCTTCGACGTCATGGCCCGGGAGATTTCAATGTACGGAGCGCGGCGGGGGACATCCATGGTTGGAATGTCCTGCGTGCTTCCGGGGCCGTACGCCTCGTACAGGTGCCGCATCATGTTGTCCGTCGAGTGATTGCTTCGTACGTGCTCGCGCGCAGCTGCGCCCCAGCTGTCGCGCAGCGCGGCGTTCCCTGCGAGGCGCATCACGCCCGCGACAAGTTCGTCTTCCGAAGCGGCAAGCCATCCGGTGCGGCCGTGCTGGACCAGGTCCCGGTTGCCCACGATGTCCGTCGCCACCACCGGCAGGCCGGTGGCCATCGCCTCCATCACGGCGACAGGCAGGCCTTCCCACCGCGAAGGCTGCATGTAGATGTCCAGGCCGGCCAGCAGTTCGAGCAGCTTCGCGTGCGGCACCCAGCCGCTGACCTCGACGCCGGCCCGCCTGAGATCGGCCTCGGCCTGCGGCTCGCCCCCGCCCAGCCACACGAAGCGCACGCGCCCACCTGCGACACGCCGTGCCACCCGGGCGAAGAGTTCCGGATGGCGCGCCTGCGATATGCGCCCGGCCGTGCCCACGACAACGGAACGATCCGCCGCGCGCGGGCCGCGAGTGCGAACCTCATCCAGTGCAATCCCGTTGGGCACGAGCAAGGGCCGGCGATGGAGGTGATGCGCGATCAACTGCGCTTCCGAAGGCGAGCAGGCGATGATCGAAACAGGCAGGTGCGCGAGCACGCGCTCGAGCGCGAGATAGACCGGATGCACGCGGCCCGGCGTGCTGCTTTGCAGGAAGGACAGGCCGTGCGGCGAGAAATACCAGCGGGGCCTCGTGCGCGCCAGGCTGGCGATTCGGCCCAGGGCCCCGGCTTTCGACGAATGCAGGTGCACGATGTCGGGCTGAAGCCGCCCGACGAGGCGAACGAGCCCCAGCAGCGATCTGCAATCGGAAGCCGGCGCGAGCTCGCGCTTCATCGCAAGATGATGCGGCTCGACGCGCGCGTCGAGCTGCCCTCGCCAGTCGACCGGCGTCTCTTCGCGCAGCGAATAAGCCAGGCTCACGCGGTGCCCGTCCAGGGCTTGGCGGTTTGTCATCTGCGTGACGATGCGCAAGGTGCCGGCCGCAAACGATTCGACGACGTGCAGGATGTGAATGCCCATGCGACGCTCCTCATGCTTCCTTCAATGCGCGATACCGGACGACCAACCCGCTTGCGGCAACGCTGAAACCGACCGCCCAGCTCACGGCGAGCCCGGGGCCGAGCGAAGAACACAGGCGCGTGAGTGCCAGCAGCAGGACCACCGATATGGCGCTGCTCACGCTGAACCAGTGGTCTCCGCGCGCGGCGATGAGCAGCGACTGGTACGGCACGCACCACATCGCCACCAGCGTTCCCAGCGAAAGCGGGACGAGCAACTCGGCGACGTCTTCGATGCGCGGGATGTAGGAGCCGGCAATCAGCGTCGCGCCGACGAAGCAGAGGAACGCGATCGCGGCATAGAACAGAAGCTGGAAGAAGCGGCGCAGCAGCCGGCGGATTTCGTGCCGGTTCTCGGATGCGTATGCGCGGATGATCGCCGGGCTCATCTGGTTCATGAGCGGGTTGGCGAAAGTCGTCGGCACCGACGCGATCTTGCGGGCGATCTCGTAGACGGGAATCACCGAGAACGCATCGAGTCCCCTGAGCAGCACGACAGGCAGGTAGTCCGCCGCGGCCGCGCCCAAGCCGCTCACCATGAGCGACATCGAGCGTCCGAGTTCGCTCGCGGCAGACTTCCAGGGGCGGCGCAGCGCCTGAAGCAGCAGCGATGGAACGCCCCGGGCGCACGCCATCGCGAGCACCGCGGCCACGCAGTGCGCCAGTGCCTGCGCGATCGCCCCGGCCTGGTGGCCGCCGCCCGCGGCAGCGGCCCCGAGATAGAAAACGGAACTGAGCGCCGGCGGCGCAGCGTAGAAGACCACGATCGACGGGACGATCCGCTCCGCGCTGATCAACTGCACTTCGCAAATGCGCAGCAATGTCAACGACACCACGAGCGTGGCAAGCTGCAGCGCGTCGATCGTCGTGACGGCGCCCGCGAGGTACAGGATCGCCGCCACGGCGATGCACCCCATGCAAAAAAGCAGCGCGGCACTGACCGCGCGCTCGGCCTGCTGCTGAGTGCAAAGCAGCCTGAGCAGGTTTTGGCTCAGGATCTGGCTCACCGGCCCGAACACGATGGTGGCAATGGCCAGGACGGACGCGACCATGCCGTACGACTCGCGGCCGAGTGCGTACGAGCCCACGAGCGGAGGCGCCACGTTCAGCACTGCCGCGACCAGCCTCGCGAACACGATGTGCGACGTCGACACGCCTCCGGCCTCGGGCGACCGGACTTCGCTGGCCATGGTGAAGCCTCTAACTTGTCATCTCCTTGCGTCAACGCCCGCTGTCAGTACGCACCTTTGTCGCCGGCGAGCAGGATCTTCAAAGTCCTGATCACGATGAGGATGTCGAGCTCGAGGCTCCACGAGCGCAGGTAGGCGAGGTCGAATTCCGTGCGCCTGCGCATCGACTCGAGGTCGTCTCCGCCGCGGCAGCCGTTCACCTGGGCCCACCCGGTGATGCCAGGCTTGACCTTGTGGCGAACCATGTAGCGCGGGATCAACTTCCGGAACTGCTCGTTCACGGCAAGTGCATGCGGACGGGGACCGATGAGGCTCATGGTGCCGCACAGGACGTTGAACATCTGCGGCAGTTCGTCCAGCGAGCTCTTGCGCAGGAACCGCCCGAGCGCAGTCACGCGCGAATCGCCTCGCGTCACCTGCGTGTAGGTGCGGTCGCCGTCTTCGAGCGTCGTCATCGTGCGGAACTTCAGCACGGTGATCTCCTTGCCGTCCAGGCCGTATCGGCGCTGCATGAAAAACGCGGGCCCCGGCGAGGTGAGGCGAACGAGCGCTGCGATGGCCAGGACGAGCGGGATCAAGACCGGCAGCGACCCGATGGTGAGCGTCAGGTCGAACACGCGCTTGATGGCCCCCGCCGGACCCTCGAATGGCGTCTCGCAGACGGACACCACCGGCACACCCGCGACCATCGTCACCTTGGCCTGGATCGGGTCGGCCACGAAGATGTCGGGCAGGAAGTGGATCGACGCGGTCGTGTCGGCCAGCGCTTGCAGCAGCGACACGACGCGCGGTCGCGTGGCCAGCGGAAGCGAGATGTAGATGGCACTGATCGCGTTGCGCTGCACATAGCTGCTCACGTCTTGCAGCCGGCCGATCACGGGACAAGATCCGAAGCCGGACAAGCGCGCCGCACTGCGATCGTCGAAGTAGCCGGCCAGGTGCACGCTCTCGCCGCGCCCGGCGATCGATTCCGCGACCCGCACGGATACCTCGTTGACGCCGACCACCACGACGTTGCGCGGCGGCGGGTACAGCGTTCGCAGCCACGGCGCGATCCGGGGCGTCGCGAGATGCAGCAGCAGCATGGCCAGCGGCGTGAGCGCGAGCCACCACCCGGTGACCAGCAGGTGCAGGTCCGACCGCAGCGCCAGCAGGTGGATCGCGCTCCAGACCGCGGCAACGCCGAAGACGACGCGAAGCCAGGCAATGAGCACCATGACGACGACGCGCCGGTCGAACACGCGAAACGGCAGTTCGGTCGGTGACAGCAGAAAAAGCATGGACACGAGCACCGCGAGATCGGCGCCGTGCACCGGCTCGCGATAGAGCCACAAAAGGAACAGGAACACGGCGACTGCGACCAGCGGGTCGAGCAACCATTCGGCAGCGGACGTCCAGTGCCAGCGCGGCGCGCTGGAAAAATCCGCCGGCAGCCCCGGCGGGTGGATGTTCAAGGGACCGCGTTCCATCTCCGCTCCCATGCCGTGACGACCGGCCTTAGGAATTCTGGAAAGCGCGCGCTCGGCCAACCATAGTTGGAATGTCCCTCTGCAGTCGAGATGACCGGATGAGGTAAGACGGCGTAACTTTTCCGGATTTCCGGCGAAGCTCTTCCTTGGCGATTCGTAAATCGCGCACACGCTCTTACAACGAGCTCAGCCGTGGCCCTAGCATCGCAGCTCGGCTGTGCATGGCTCAGCCGTTCGTGGCGGTGCCGGCAAAGGCATCGGCCTCTTGCAGTAACCCCTTGGGCCGGCCGAGCGCCCAGCCCATCCCCCAGAGAGAACGTCCTTGAGCAACCTCGAGAAACCCCGCAGGCCATGGCTTGCGCGCATCGCGCCCGCGCTCGCCGGCCTGGCCTTCGCCGTCGCCCAGCAGGCCTTTGCGTTCGACTACGGCGTGAACCTTCATCTGGGTGGCGGCAACGCCACCGACAACCAGACCATCGCGAACGTGATGGGCCAGCGCAACCTCTCGCAAGGTCGCCTCGACTATCACAGCACCAGCGAAGTGACCAACCTGCGCGACCAGATCACCCGCATCTCGGCCAACGGCGGCAAGGCGCAGCTGATCATCGAGAACAACTGGGACGCGGGCGGCACCTGCCCGCAGAACTTCGCGCAGGTCGAGTCCGACTCGTACAACAAGACCTACCCCATGGTGCAGGCCATGAAGGACATCGTGCACGACTACGAGATCCTCAACGAGATCCAGAACCGGCCGGAAATCATGGCGCAGGTCGTTAAAAACAACCAGCAGTCATCCACTGCGGGTTATTACGCCAGCCCGTGCTCGATGACCATCGCCTATGTGGCACGCGGCATTGCGCGTGCGATCCACGACAACGGCCAGCGCGCGATCCTCGGCGTCGTCGGCCGCGACTGGGGCTTTCTCTACTTCATGCGCGCGATGGGCGTGACGTGGGACGTGACCGGCGCGCACTTCTATCAGGAGTACACCAACGCCAGCCTGCTGAGCGATCCGTGGTGGGGCACCAATGGGCCGCTGTACCAGCTGTCGCTGTTCGGCAAGCCCGTTACCGTGAACGAGTTCAACTGCGGCGAGACGTACTCGAGCTCCTACGACTACGAGACCTGCCTGAAGTCCGTCAACAAGCAATTGACCGAGCTCAATGCCAACACCTACGGCACGATCGAATCGGTGCTGTTCTACGAACTGCTCGATGAACCGGGCAAGGCCGGTGCAGAGGGACGCTTCGGCCTCATGGCTTCGCTGACGACACCGAAGACCGGCCTGTACCTGGCCAGTGCCTGGGCTTGCGGCCAGCTGTCCAGCACGGAGAAAAGCCAGCTCACCACGCGCGGCCTGCGCGACGGGTCGACTTGCACGTCACCGGCGCCCACGCCGACGCCCACACCCACGCCGACGCCTTCGCCCACTCCAACCCCGACGGCGGACACGACGGCGCCAACCGTGTCGATCACCAGCCCCGCGAACAACGCGAGCCTCCCGCGCCGGGCGACCGTGAACATAACCAGCAGCGCGAGCGACAACGTGGGCGTCGCGTCGCTCACGTACAAGCTGAACGGAAGCGCGGTCTGTGCCGGCACGATGAATTCATGCACCGTGCGCTTGCCCAACAGGCGCCAGGCCAACACCGTGACCGTCACCGCGCGCGACGCGGCGGGCAACACCGGCATCTCGTCGATCACCGTCTACACCCACTGACGGGACAAACGTACCGGGGCGCAGGATGAATGCGTCACGGCGGGGCCGCGCACCCGCTCCTGTTTGCCACCAGAATGAGCGACAGGGGCCCTGCTCGGGTTCCGCATGGAAATGCGTGATGCAATCATCCGCGATGGCGCAAAGACGGCGGTTCCGGACGTCCGTCTTTCGCTGGAGCGCGACCTCACAACTCTAGAGCCCGAGTGGTGCGCCTTCGAACAGCGCGCCGACTGCACCGTCTTCCAGTCCTTCGGCTGGCTCGCGACCTGGCACCGGCACATCGGCAGGCACAAGGGCGTGCAGCCCGCGATCGTGATCGGCCGCGAAGCTGGCGGCGACATTCTTTTCTTCTTGCCGCTTTCCGTAGAGTCGCGCCACCTCGGCCGGCGGTTGACCTGGCTCGGTTCGGGCACGAACGACTACAACGCCCCCCTGCTCGCGCCCGATTTTTCCGCGGCTCTCGCGCCGCGGAAATTCGCATCTCTCTGGCCGGCCATCATGGAACGCATTCGCAGCGATCCGGCCCTGCGTTTCGACCTGATCCACCTGGAGCGCATGCCGCAAAGAGTGGGCAGCCAGGCCAATCCCTTCCTCGAGTTGCCCGTCACCATCCATCCGAGCGGCGCCTATTTGACTCACCTTGCCGGCGACTGGGACAGCTTCTACGCAAGCCGCAGGTCCTCCGCGACGCGCAAGCGCGACCGGCGCAAGCGCAAGCACCTGGAGGAGTTGGGCGGAGTCAGCTTCGTGACGCCCGAGGACCAGGAAGAACTGGCACGCTCGTTCGATACGCTGGTTGCGCAAAAGACGCGCTCCTTTGCGGCCAGGGGCGTGCCGAACATGTTCCGCCGGACCGGCTGCGCGGACTTTTACCGGTCGCTGGCGATGAACGCCGCAACACGCCCGATCGTTCATCTGAGCCGCCTGGACGTGGGCGGGCAAACGGCAGCAGTCAGCCTTGGATTGACGTTCCGCGGCTCGTATTACCTCGTTCTGTCCAGCTATGACGTGGGCGAACTCTCGCGATTCAGCCCGGGCTCGGCCCACCTGCACGAGCTGATGCGGCATGCGATCGATGCCGATTGCACCGTGTTCGACTTCACCGTCGGCGACGAGCCCTACAAGCGCGACTGGTCGGAAAACGAATCCATGCTGTTCGATCACGTCAGCGCGGCGCGGCCGTACGCGGCGCTGGTCGCGTTGCCGCTGCTTGGAAGCATCCGGCTCAAACGCGCGATCAAGCAGACCGATGTGCTGTGGGGCATGTTCAACAAGGCGCGCGCGTTCGTGGGCAGGCTGGTTTCCGGCGGGCCTGCGCGCGCGGGCAGCCAGCCGCGCGGAGAGGCCCCGTGATGCGGAAATGCTCTCTCGCGGGCGCGGCGGCTTTCGCCATCGCGATCGCATCGGTGTGCACGCATGCGCGTGCCATCGAATTCGGCGTGAACATCCACCACGGGGGAAGCGCGGAGTTCAACGCGCGGCGCGCGGCGATCATGGCCGAGCGCCACTTCACGACGGCCCGCATGGACTACATCACCTTTCGCGACGCGACCGCGCTGCGCGACCAGATCAGCAGGATCCGCGCAAACGGCGCAAGCGTCGAAGTCGTGCTGTGGACGAAATTCGGAAACGACCACTCGTGCAACCCGGACCTCGCCGAGGTGGAACGCTCGGCGTACGACGAAGCATTCGAAGCCGTCGACAAAATGAAGGACCTCGTGCACGACTACGAGTTGCTCAACGAAACCTACAATCGCAAGGAAATTCGCGCCGAGATCGACTTCAACCACATGGGCCTGTCGTCGGCTCCGTATTACGGCAAGCCGTGCATGGCAGCCCTTGCAGCCGGCCTGCGCGGCATGTCGCGAGCGATCAGGGACTTGCGCGAGCGCTCCCGCCTTCCGCTGCGAACGATCCTCGGCTCGGGCGGCCGGGACTTCGGCTTCCTGAGATTCATGCAGGAGCGCGGCGTCCTCTTCGATGTGATCGGCTTTCACGCGTACCAGGAAGCGACGAACGCGAGCATGCTCGGCGATACGTGGTGGGGCCCGGGCGGCCCTTACGTGCAGCTCGCGAAATTCGGCAAGCCGGTGCACTTCAACGAATTCAACTGCGGCGAAATATACCGGCCCGAATACGAGAACCAGCCGGGCAAGCCCCTGACCGAACAATGCCTGCGCGCGATCAGGAAGCACCTTGGCGACGCGGTGAGCCAAAAGGCGGTGAACATCGAGTCCGTGCACTTCTACGAGTTGCTCGACGAGCCGGACAAGGGCCGACCCGAAGGGCAGTTCGGGCTGATGTACGACCGCGATCGGCCCAAGCCGCAGCTTTATCTGTACACGGCCTTCGCGGGCGGGAATCTGTCGGCGCAGGAGCGCCTCGAAGTGACGCGTCGCGGCCTCATGAGCGACGGGGAGATCGCTCGCCGCCGAGCGCGAGCGATGTCGCGAGCGAATTCCGCGCCCGCATGCGCTGGGCCGCCCGGCGAGCGATGCCCAGTGCCGTCCACGCGCTGAAGCGGGCCCACCTGCGAGTCGTCGAGGGGATGTCCTTGCCGGTCGACACCGCGCGCGCGCTGAACGCTTTGCGCATGGAGAACTGATCGCACGCGAGCTTCACCGGGTCCGCGTAGAAATTCGCGATCTTCTCGACAGCCATTCCCGGGGAGGCCATCCACCGCGGAATATGAACGTTGCACAGGCGTTCGACATCGGTGAAGACCTTGTCGGCGCCGGTTCCCGCTGCGGGGCAGGAAGAAGCGAACGCATCGCCAACCAGCACCACGCCGGGTGTCAGGTGCCCTCGCGTGACGTAAAGGTCCGCGGGCCTGAGTCTCACGCTGCCCGAGACCTCCACCGGCCCGACCAGCCGGGCAAGGCCGGGCAAGGCGGCGAACATCGCGACTTCCGGTCGCCGCTTGAGATCCTGCAGCCATGGGTCGTCCATGCTGCGATAGGCCATGAGGTTCACCCGCATCGCGCTGCCGATCGGAAAAAGCGACATGTAGGCGATGCGATCGGCCGGCCGTCCTCCGAAGCAGGTCATGGCGGAAAACTCGAAGCTGCTGCGCCGCGCCGGCTTCACGTCGAACGCGATGGTGATGCAATGGCACTTGCTCACGTCATGGCGCTCCATTCCCAGCGAATGGCGCAAGCCGGTGTTCAGCCCATTGGCCAGAACGACAAGCCGCGTGGAGATCGCTTCGCCTTTGGCGAGACTCACGACCTGCCGCAAAGGCCCGTTGGCGATATGCATCACCTTGTCCTCGATAAAAGTCGCGCCGGCCGCGATCGTGCTGCGCATCGTGTTGACAAGGGTGTCATACAGGATTCCCCACTGGTCGCCGGGGCGCTTGAGCACCACGCGCCCGAATTGGGCGATCCAGCATTCGCCATCGAGTGTGGCGGCGGGCAGCACCAGGTCAGCCAGGCCGGTGCGCTGCAGGATCGCCACCTGCCTTCCAATGAGTTTTTCGCAGCGCAGGTCGAAGGGATAATTTGCATGCGGGTCCACGATCGCAATCTCGAATCCCTGCCGGGCAAGCATTGCGGCCGCTGTCGAGCCGGCCAGGCCGCCGCCGGCAATGAGGATGTCGACTTCTCGCATGGTTGACGGATGAACGGTATGACCGTGATGCCCGCCTCAGCATGTACTTATTCGCGCGCGGCAGCCACAGGACATCTCTCCTGTCCGCGCGATGGTTGCCGATGTCACCTGCACGTCAGCGCGGCACAGCCCGCGACGCGAGCCAGATGCCCGCGGCCGCCCCGGCAAGATCGATCAGCACGTCGCCCAGCTTCGATGTGCGGCCGGGGACGAAACGCTGGCAGAACTCGGTGAACGCTGCGAGGGCCAGCGCAAGGGCGAAGGATTGCCATGCCCCGACGCGACTGAAGCGTGAGCGGACAAGCGCGAAGCCCATTGCAGCGAAGCCCACCAGATGTCCCAACTTGTCCACGTGCAGATAGGAAGGAAAACCACCCAGGAGCGAGCGCTTGGCAGGCCCCGGAAGCAGGGCGCTCGCGACGATGACAAGCACGATCACCAGCACGCCCGCTCGCGGGATGGGGCCGGACGACCCGGCGTAGGCAGGCGCAGGTGCGTTGTCGGGAGGTCTTTTCATCTTTCAGCCAAGTCGGCCGTGCCGGCGCGTTCTGCCCGACCGCCTCGATGTTTCGGAAATTACTGCAACCATCTGAAAGTATCTCCCGGCCGCGGGTGGCCCGCTCGTTAGCATGACGTTCGACGAATCGGAGGACGCGTCATGAGTTTTCACTCTGCCCCGATCTATGTCTTTATCGTAGCCCCGCCACTTCTTTGCTGGGGCTTCGAGAAACTTGTACACACGGCTTATCTTGGCATTCGCATAGTCGGCACATCCGATACGCTCGACAATGCCTTGCCGGTGATACGCGACGGACGCGCGGACGTGATGGTCGTCGATCACGACGAAAACATCGACCGGGGAGAACTCGAACAAGCCGCGCAGCACGTGCCTCTTTTGCTGCTCGCGGGAGAGCGAGGGGGCGGCCAGCAGTGCTTCGGTGCGCATATCGCCGCCGTCGTGAGCAAAAACGACTCGCCGGCGACATTGCTGCGCGCGATCGAGCAGGTCTGCGACCGCAGCCGGGAACGATCGGGGCGCGCGCCGGCGGAGCATCCCGATGATGCTCACCCCGGCCGCTCCGACGACATGAAGATCTCGCGGCTCACCATGCGGGAGCGGGAACTGATCGTGGCACTCCTGTGCAGCGACACGGAGCCCGGAAAGATCATCGCGCACCGCTTGTGCATCAGCGAGCAGACGCTGCGCAACCACCTGTCCTCGATCTACGCGAAGCTTGGAATTCACAGCCGTCTCGGCTTGCACTCGTTTGCAGTCAAGCACGGCCTTCATCGAGGCTTTCCGCAAGAAAGCGCGGCGCTAACGTGACGCGGTGCCGGCGGCACACTCCTGGCACAAAGTGAAGGCCAGACGCTGTAGCGCCTGCCATCCGTCGGACGGCCAGCCCGGCGCCTTCAGGCCCTTGACGATGCCATCCACCAGGTGCGCCGCGTAAAGCAGGTTGTCGAGCGCCGTGGACGACAGCCGCGGCAGCACGCGCTCGAACAGGCGCTCTTTCACGCCCCACACGCGCTGCTCGCGCAGCGCCATCGGCAATGGCCGGCCCGCGGCCATCGCGTCCTTCACGCGCTTGAGCGCGCGAATGTCCTCGGCCAGCGTGTAGTGCACAAGCACCTGCGCCTCGCCTTCGGCTTTCAATCCGTCGAGCATGCGCTGCACGCGAGCCGCCTGGCCGGCGAGCACCGCTTCGGAAAGCTTGAACACGTCGTAGCGCGCGACGTTCAGCACGGCGCTTTCAACCTGCTCGAACGAGAGCTCGCCTTGCGGATGGAGCAGCGCGAGCTTCTGGATCTCCTGGTGCGCGGCGAGCAGGTTGCCTTCGACACGGTCCGCGAAAAACTGCAGCGTGCGCGCGCCTTCGTCACCGCTTGCGACTCGCTGACCTTGCCGCGAAAGGCGCTGCGCAATCCATTGAGGCAAGGCGCCGCGCTCGATCGGGTCCAGCTGAATGCTGACGCCGTGCTGCTCCAGCGCCGTGAACCATGCGCCCTTCTTCGTCTGGAAATCGAGCCGAGGCAGCAGCACCAGCGTGAGCGTGCCGTCGTTGCCCTCGGCGTTTTCGGCCAGCTGCTGGATGGCCGGGCTGCCTTCCTTGCCAGGCTTGCCGGAAGGAATGCGGACCTCGACGACCTGCTTGTCCGCGAAGAGCGACAGCGAGCCGCTGGCCGCAAGCACCTCGCCCCAGTCGAAGTGCGCGCCCTGCACGGTGTGCACCGTGCGCTCGGAGTAGCCCTGCTCACGCGCTGCTGCGCGAATCGCGTCGGCCGCCTCCTGCACGAGCAGAGGTTCGTCGCCGTGCAAGGTGTAAAGCGGCCGAAGCCCCTTTTGAAGATGTTGCTGGAGTTGGGCGGCCGCGAGCTGCATCCGCGAAGTTTAAGCGGCGAGCTTCTCGCCTCGCTGCGCCCGCCCTTTGTAGACGTTGTTGAGCGCGAGCGTGAGGCAGTACGCCGCGCCGCCCGAATGGTTGAACGAGCCGAGCGGCACGACGTGCACGTGGTAGCCGCGCGACTCGAGCTCGCTGCGCAAGACGGGCGAGCAATGGCACATCACGACGACCCGATCGATGCATACGGCGTTGACGGCGAGAGCCGCGGCATCCTCGGCAGGTGCCTCGATCAGCTTGTCACCGACGACGGCGCGGATTTCGTCGCGCCCTTCTTCGGTGAAAGCTGCGGGGTGGCAGATCACCTCGCCGCCCGAGAGCACGGCGAATGCCGTGTCGAGGTGGTAGTAGCGCGGGTCGACCAGCTCGAGCGAGATCGTCGGGATGCCGAACACCTGTTCGATGGTGTGATGCGCGGCGCGGCACGAACGCTGGCCGTAGCCCATCCACATCACGCGCCGGTTCGCGTCGTAGATCGTGTCTCCCGCGCCTTCGAAGTACACGCCGCTGGGCGTGCGGTACACGGCATCGACAAGACCGCGAGCCTTGAGCTGCTCGAACATGCGCCGGCCGTGTTCTTCCTCGCCGGCACGCTCGGCCTTGAGATAGCGCGCGAGGATCGCCTTGCCGTCGAGCACCACCGCGCAGTTCGCGGTGAAAACGAGATCGGGCCAGCCTTGCGCAGCGGGTTTGACGGTGACCAGCGCACCGAGGGATTCATAACTCGCGTGCAACTGCTCCCATCCAGCGGCCGCGTCGCGCGCAAGGCGCTTCGCATCGAGCTGCCACTCGGCCGGTTTCATCCAGGGATTGATCGAGTACGCCACCTCGAAGAAATCGGGGGGGCTCATGAGGAACTGGGGCGCTTGGCCGCCCGTTGCACTCGCCTCGATGGAGACCTCCACGCCCGCACGACGCGCTGGCGCTACTGGATTTATAGCAAGGCCGCCGCGATTTGCAAGGACAACATCGCGGAAGCGGTCCACGGCGTGGTCGATCAGCAACTTCGTGATCGTCAGCGGCGGCGCAAAGCGGATCACTGTCTCGTGCGTTTCCTTCGACAGCACGCCCGCATGCGCGAGCTTCTCGACCAGCTCGCGGGCGCTTGCGCGTTGCGGGTCGATGTCCACGGCCACCCAGAGGCCACGTCCGCGAACCTCGCGGATCACGCCGCCGGATTCGCGCATCACCGTTTGCAGACGCTGCTGCAGGTACGCGCCGAGTGCTGCGCTTCGCCCCACGAGGTTCTCGTCCTCGATCACTTGCAGCGCTTCGAGCGCGACGGCCGCAGCCAACGCATTGCCACCGAACGTCGAGCCGTGACTGCCTGGATTGAAGACGTCCATCACCTTCGCGTCCGCGAGGAAGGCGCTCACGGGCAGCACGCCGCCGCCGAGTGCCTTGCCCAGGATCAAGCCGTC
>DATJJL010000068.1:0-5628 GCA_035492155.1 Ramlibacter sp.
CCGATCACGGCGACCTCGCTCACGTCGGGCAGGCGATAAATCATCTCTTCGACCTCGCGGCTTGCGACGTTCTCGCCGCCCGTCTTGATCATGTCCTTCTTGCGATCGACCACCGTGATGAAGCCTTCGTCGTCGATGGTCGCGAGATCGCCCGAATGGAACCAGCCGCCCGCGAAGGCGGCTTTCGTTTTTTCATCGTCGTGGAAGTAGCCCAGCATGAGGTGCGGACTGCGATGCACGATCTCGCCGATATCGCCGGGCTTGACGTCGCGCATCTCGTCGTCGACGACCCGCGTTTCGACGTTGAGGACCGCGCGGCCGCAGGAGCCGGGCTTGCGCAGCTGGTCGTCGGGGCCGAGCATCGTGGCGAGCGGCGCGATCTCTGTCTGGCCGTAGAGATTCCAGAAGCCCACATTCGGCAGCCGCTGCTTCAATTCCTTGAGCACTTCCACCGGCATGATCGACGCGCCGTAATAGCCCTTGCGCAGCGACGAGAGATCGGTGCCGTCGAACAAGGGCGAGCGCAGCAGCGCGATCCACACCGTCGGCGGCGCGAAAAAGCTCGTGATGCGATATTTCGCGATCAGCGGCAGCAGGTTGTCCGGCGTGGGCTTGGCGGTGACGATGCTGGTCGCACCGACATAGATCGCCGGCCCGAGGAACACATCGAGCTGCGCGCAGTGATAAAGCGGCAGCGCATGCAGCATCACATCGCCCGCGGAGATGCTGGCGTCCACGGCGCAGCTCGCGTATTGCCAGATCACCGCATCGTGCGTGAGCATCGCGCCCTTGGGCATCGATTCGGTCCCGCTCGTGTAGACGATCTGCGCGAGATCGGTGCTGGCGAGTTGGGGGGCGTCGGGCGCCGGCCCGTCCGTTCTTGCGAGATCCTCGAACGATGTCATGCCTTCGACCGGCTGCGTGGGCTCTTCGGATGGCAGCCACACGAATTGCTTCACTCGCGTGTCCAGTGCGGCGGCACTGCGAGCGAGTTCGGCGAGGCCCGAATCCGTCGCGATCATCTGCGCTTCGGCGTGCCTGAGGATGTACGCGACCTCTTCGGCCTTGAGCATGAAGTTGATCGGCACGAGCACGGCGCCCAGTCTTGCGAGCGCGAATCGCAACGCGGCGAAGGCGTGCGAATTGCGCGCGAGCACCGCCACGCGGCTCGCATGGCCGATGCCCATTCGCGATAAGCCGGTGGCGACGCGATCGACCACCGCGTCGAATTCGGCAAAAGTCCACTGCACCTGACCGCATAGAAGACCCGGCTTGTCGGGCACGCGCTTCGCGGTGCGATGCAGCAGGTCGGCAATGGTCTGGCGGCGGATGACGTTGTGCATGTCGGGCTCCTTGGGCTGGCGACATTATTCGCGCATGACGCGTACTATCGGCAAGTGACCGACGCGAAGCGCTACTTGCCCTGGGTCGTGGCGATCGTCCTGTTCATGGAAACCCTGGACACGACCATCGTCAACACCGCGATTCCGGCGATGGCCGCAAGCCTGCACGTCGAGCCCCTGAGCCTGAAGGCGGTCGTCGCGAGCTACATCCTGAGCCTGGCCGTGTGCATCCCGATCAGCGGCTGGATGGCCGACCGCTTCGGCACGCGGCGCGTGTTCTTCACCGCGGTGTCGGTGTTCACGGCGGCTTCGCTTTTGTGCGGGATGTCGCTGAACGCACCGATGCTGGTGGCGGCCCGACTTCTTCAAGGCGCGGGCGCAGCCATGATGATGCCGGTCGGGCGGCTCACGATCATTCGCACCTTCGGCAAGGCCGAGTTGCTGCAGGCGATGAACTTCGTCGTGATGCCCGCGCTCGTGGGCCCGTTGCTCGGCCCGACGCTGGGCGGCCTCATCGTGCATGTGGCGTCGTGGCGCGTGATCTTCTTCGTGAACCTGCCGGTGGGCATCTTCGCGCTCACGATGATCGCGCGCTACCTGCCCGACTACCACGCCGACTCCGCGCGCCCGCTCGACATCGTGGGCTTCGTGCTGTTCGGCTCGGGCATCGCGTTGCTGTCGTGGCTGCTGGAGATCTTCGGCGAGCATCGGCTCGACCTCACCTCCGAAGGCGTGCTGTTCGTCGTCGCGCTCGGCCTGCTCGCCGCGTACACCATGCACGCGGCGCGTTATCCGCATCCGCTGCTTCGCCTGCAGCTTTTCGCGGTGAGGACTTTCCGCATCTCCGTCGGGGGAGGCTTCGTCACGCGCATCGGCATGGGCGGCATGCCTTTCCTGCTGCCGCTGCTCTATCAGCTGGGCCTCGGATTGCCCGCTTACCAGTCGGGCCTGCTGATGATGCCCAGCGCCGCCGCGGCCATCACGATGAAGACCGCGACCAAGCCGATCCTGAAGTATTTCGGCTACAAGCGCGTGCTCACGATCAACACGGTGCTGATCGGCTGCGCCATCGCGATGTTCTCGCTCGTCGGGCCGGCAACGCCGTGGTACCTCATCGTGCTGCTCGGGCTGTGCCTGGGGTTCTTCAACTCGCTGCAGTTCTCGTCGATGAACACCTTGGCATACGCCGACGTGGAGGGCCCCGACACAAGCATGGCCAGCACAATCGCCAGTTCCATGCAGCAGCTGTCGATGAGCTTCGGCCTCGCCGCGGGTTCGCTCGTGGCCGGATGGTTTCTCGACGGCCTGCCTCAAACCGACCACGCGCTGGTGGCGAGCGCCCTGCATCACGCTTTCCTCACGCTGGCGGTCATCACGATCGCGTCGTCTGCGACCTTCTGGAACCTGCGCGCCGGCGACGGCGAGGCCGTGAGCCGGGGAACGACAGGCAAGGTGGTCGAGGAAGGCTCGTCGGCCTAGTGTTCGTCGTGCGGCGATTCGCGCAGGTGTTCCTGCAGGATCGCGATGTGCTCCGAGAGCAGCCGTTCTTCATGCTGCAGCGCGCCGCTGGCATCGACGGCGGCAGCCAGCCGCTTCATGAAATCGTTGTGGGCCTCGATCGCTTTCGGCGCCGCGGGCGCGGCGCTCCTGTTCGCTCGCAGGTCATCCAACAGCCGGCCGAGCCGGGGACGCCAATTGGCGTCGAAGTCCTTCATGCCGCCGCGGACCTTGTCGAGCAATGCGGCCCGGCGCTCCAGCACGTGGGCCGCGCGCACCACGATGTCGTGTGCCATCGTGCCGGCGGCCTGAAATCGCTTGAGCACCAGCGTGTGGAATTGCGCGCTTTCCGCCAGAGTCTGCATTCGCGAATCGTCGCTGCCGCCAGTGCGCGCACCGGCAAGTTGCGTGCACATGGACTGCAGCCAGTTCACCGCCTCCTCGACAGCGGCGTGGATCGCCTGCTGCGCCGATTCGATCTCGGCAATCCAGGCGCCCGCCGCATCGGCTTGCCGCTCGCGGCCGGCCTCGAGCTTGGCGGCCTGGCTTTGCACGTTGCCGGCGCGACCGTTCACACGTGAATGCGACGCGATGAATCGCGCGTAGGCCGAACGATGCCGGCCGGCAAGGCGCATGACCCAGTTGCGATGCAGCGGCAGGAACGACAGGTCGCGGCCCGCGAAGTTCATTTCGACGAGCGCTTGCGCGAGCGCCGCGTTGTCCCAGCGCAAGAGCTCGGCATTCAGCTGCGCACACGCATGCACGAGGCGCTGCGCCTGCGCGCCTTGCATTTCATCGAGGCGGTCGCGGATCCACGAATCCAGGACCTCAGCGGGCTGCTGCGGGACCTGTTCCGAATCGCCGTCCGCGGGCGCCCCTCGCATCGTCGTCGCCACCATATGTGCTGTTTGCAAAAACAAACAGTAACCGCGAGGGCACCCTCAGTTCAAGTGATTTATTCACTAGGCCTGATTCAGCCGGCGAGCGTCCCGAGCCAACGTTCGATGACCTGCAGTTCCGCCGCGGAAGGCGCACCCTTGCCGGTGACAACGGCAAACACGTTGCCGCCGAAACCCTGCTGCGGGTAGAACTGCTGGAAGCCCCACCCGATCAGCATCTGGTCCAGCACGCTCGTGCCGAACAGCGCCGAACCGCTGGCCGCGACGTTCGAATTGACGCGCAAGCTTTGCGACCCGGGTGCGCACGCGAATGTGATGACGGACGACGCACCAGAAGCGAGCGCGCCCGGGGCCGTGAGCGTGACGGTGTTGCCACCTGCATCGACCACGTTCGCCTGCGGCCGGCCACCTGCGATCACGACCTGCGAGGCCGATGCGGCATAGGCGTTCGACGCCTGGAACACGACTCCGTCCTGCGGCGTGTTCAGGCTCACCGCCGCGATGATGAAGTGCGCATCGCCCACGGTGTAGGGGATCACGTTGCGCGGATGCGGCTGCGCATCGGAGAGCGGAAAGGTCTTGCGGCACCACAAGCCCGAGGTCGCTGCGCCGGAATGGTCCGAGCACTTCTTGCCGTTGATGACGCGCATGGCGGGCGGCGGCAGGTTGGCAAGCGATGCGCTGTCGGTGTTCATCCAGTTGAGCATTTCCATTGCGTTGCCCACGCTCGATCCCCAGCCCGAATCGGAGATGGCGCGCACCTGCTGGCCCGCCTGCGAGGGCACGCCGCCTTCGTAGTCGGTGTAGCCGTCGGCCATTTCCCATTTGCACGCGGAGTATTTGGCGATGACGGCACGCGCCGCTTCGCCGAGGTCCGTTGCCGCGTACGACGCAGGATCCGCCAGCGAATACACCTTGCGCGGCGGCGGCGCGTTCAGTCCGCCCGAGACCGAATACGTGAGCGTCGTGATGCTGTTGGATGAAGGCGTGAATGTGTAGGCGGCCTGCGAGTTTGCGCCGGCCGGGATCGTGAACGACGACGAGCTGAGCGTGCCGCCATTGCTCGACGCGATGTTCACCGTGACGGGTGTCGCGAGGTTGCCACGCGCATACACGGTGATCGTGATCGGCGTGCCGCCAAGTGCGTAGCCCGGTCCGTCGTCGAACAGCGTGGCCTTCGCAACGCCCGCAGTCTTCTTGAGCACGCCGGAGACAGCGGGCTCGAGCGTCTTGTTCTGGTGCCAGCCCGGCACGAAGTTCAGCGAGTTGTTGTGCAGCGGCCAGTGGCTGCCGCCGTTCCACGGATAGACCTCCACGCCATTGCTATGCGCATAGTCCACCAGGCGCTGGAACATCTCCTGCCAGCGCGGATCGTCGATGGGCATGCCGGTTTCGCCGAGCGCCAGGCGCATGCCGCGCGGCGCCGCGTAATCGACCGCGAGTTTGAGGCGCTGCCATCCGGTGTCGAGGTTGATCGGCACGGCGCCGAGGCCCGCGCTGAAACCCTTCGCAACTTCGATGTCGTAGTCGAAACGTTGGCCGTTCGACGCGGCATCGAGGTACATGTGCACGTCGTAGATCAGGTTCGGATCCTGCAGCGGCCACGCGGGGTTGTCCTGCGCCAACGTGAACGCCGCACTCCAGTAGTTGCTGTCGAGGTAGATCGGCGTCGTGGTGTCGATCGCGCGGATCGCTGCAATCGCCGATTTCGCAAACGTCGGCCAGATGTTCAGGTCCTGGTTGCCGGTCTGGCTTTCGATGGTGGTGCCTGGGTCGGGCATCGTGTAGGGCTCGTTCATGAGGCCGTAGCCGCCGAGGCCCGGATGACCGTGCCACAGCCGCGCCGCGCGCGTCCAGAAGTCGGCGAACTGCGCTTGCGTGAGCGTCGC
>DATJJL010000069.1:0-8032 GCA_035492155.1 Ramlibacter sp.
GCGATGGCAAGGCCGCCGCGCACAGGGCCGAAGAGCTGGCCGATGGTATCCAGCAGGTCTTCGGCCATGCCGCTTCGCTCGAGGATGAGGCCCATCAGCGTGAAGAACGGCACCGCGAGCAGCGTGTCGTTCTGCATGATGCCGAAGATGCGAAGCGGCAGGGCCTGCATCAATGCTTCGGGCAGAACGCCCATGTAGATGCCGATCAGGCCGAACGTGAGGCCGCATGCGCCAAGGCTGAACGTGACCGGAAAGCCGATCAGCATGAAGACGATCAGCCCCGCGAACATGATGGGGGCGAGGTTGTGCGCGATGAAGTCCATTTACTTTGTCTCCGCCGCGGCCTTGGCGGCCTTGTCTTTTTCTTCGGCCAGCCGCGCAATCTCCTCGGCCAGTTCTTCTTCGGCGCTCTTGGCCGCCCTCTTCGCAGTCGGGTCCTCGATGAGGCCCTGCAGGTACGCGAGGCGCTTGATCAGCTCCGACCAGCCTTGCAGCAGCAGCAGCGCAAAGCCGATCGGCATCATGATGAAGACGGGCCAGCGGATCAGGCCGCCGGCGTTGTTCGACATCTCACCCGACGTGATGCCTTGCCACGCCCAGGGAATGCCGAACACCAGCACCGCGACGCACATCGGCGTCAGGAAGAACGTGAACCCGAACACGTCGATCCACATCTGCACGCGCTTGGGCAGGCGGTGGTAGATCACGTCGATCTTCACGTGCTCGCCCTGGAAGAGCGTGTAGCCCGCCACCAGGAGGAACGACGCGGCGAAGAAATACCACTGCACCTCCAGGAACGCGTTCGAGCTGTAGTTGAAAGCCTTGCGGACTGCGGCGTTGACCCCGCTGATCAGGGTCGACGCGAATATCAGCCAGATGATGTGACGGCCGATGAATTCGCTCAGCCGGTCGACCGCCCGTGAAAAAGCGAGAAGCGCGCGCATGGAGTCTCCGTAGGAAGTGCCGCTTCTCGTTCATCGAGAGAGGCGTTGTAGTAAGGAAATTCTATTGTTGTCGATAATTTTCAAGCTGACATCTTTTTGACGGAAGAGATGACGTCGCACTCGTGAAAACCCGCAAGCGGTGTTGGGCCGCCTTCGCGCGCATAGTCATAATTGGTTATGGCCGCCATCTTTCCGCCCGACACCGGTGCATCTCACGACGCGGCCGCCATGCGCCGCGCAGGCCGCGAGTTGCTGTCCCTCGCGCTCATGGACGTGCGCAACCACACGCTGCAACTTCTCGGTGTTTTCGAGCGGGCGCGCGAGCGGGGCCTTGCGATCCCGTGCATCGAGGAAGTCGAGTTGCCGCTCTGGCTTGCGGGCCACATCGGCTGGCTCGCCGAATACTGGATCGGCCGCAACCCGCAGCGTTCGCTGGGACCCGCATGCCCGGCCGACGCGATGCGACTCGCATCCATCGAGCCGACGGCCGATGGCTGCTTCAACCCCGTGCTCGTGCCGCACGACGCGCGATGGCGCATCGAGATGCCGCCTTCGGACGGCGTGCGCGCCTTCCTGCTCGAGACGCTGGAGAGCACGCTCGAGCTGCTCGAAAAAACGCCCGACGAAGACGACGCGCTTCATTTTTTTCGCGCTGCGCTTTTCCATGAAGAGCTGCGTCACGAGCAGTTGATCGAGATCGCGCAGACGCTCGGCGTTGCGCTGCCGATGGACATGCCCATGGGCCGGCAGCCGCGCCACCCGGTGCTCATGCCTGCGGGCCTGTGGATCCTCGGCGCGGCACCGCGCCGATTCGTGTTCGGCGTCGAGAAGTGGGCGCATGAAGTGGACGTGCCCGAGTACGAAATCGACGCGCTGCCGGTGACCTGGGCGCAGTACATCGAGTTCGTCGACAACGATGGCTACGACCGCGAGGAGCTGTGGCATCCCGAAGGCTGGCGCTGGCTGCAGCGGCTCGCCAACGCCGAAGGCCGGCGAGGTCCGCGTCATGTCGAGCAGATCGGCTCGGCGGGTGGCGCGGTTCGCCAGCAGATGTTCGGCAGGCCCTCGCGCATGGCGAGCAGCCAACTCGCCGTGCACGTGAGCTGGTGGGAAGCCGATGCGTATGCACGCTGGGCGGGCAGGCGATTGCCGACGGAAGTGGAATGGGAAAAAGCCGCGCATGTCGCTGAGCGCCGCGGGTTCAAATGGGGTGACGTGCGGGAGTGGACTGCAGGCACTCTTCGCCCGTGGCCTGGTTTCGTCGAAGACGTGTGGACCATCGGAACCAGCTTCGAAGCCGCGCCGCACTTCGGCAGCGCGCGTGTGCAGCGCGGTGCTTCGTTTGCCACGCCTGCGCGGCTTGTCGACGCGAAGATGCGCCGGTTCGCTGCGCCGCATCGCGACGATGGGTTTGTGGGATTTCGGACCTGCTCGTTTTAGGTGTCACCCCGGCGCAGGCCGGGGTCGATGGCGATGGATGCAGCGCGATTTATCGACCGCCAACGACCCCGGCCTTCGCCGGGGTGACGGAATCAGCGTCTCGCCCTGAACTTCCACCAAGGCAACTGGTCCTTGAGACTTAGAACTTCTCCACTTCGCATCGGCTCATACCCCGGCAAGCTTCGCACGCGCTCTTGCCACGCTTCGCTCGCGAGGCACTCGCGCAATGCGAGCACGGCCGGCTCGTCGAGCGCTTCCTTCAGGCAGACGAGGTAATAGTCTTCCTTGAGCAGCGGCACGAAGCCAAGGCCGCGTGATCGCGCAGCGGGCTCGATGCCCAGGCCGACATCGGCAGCGCCCGATGCGACAGCGAGCGCGACGGCTGCGTGCGAGGGCTCGCCAGTCGCGTAACCCTGGATCGCCTTCGCATCGATGCCTTCGCGCGCAAGCAGTTCGTCGAAGAGAACGCGCGTGCCGGTGCCGATGGCGCGATTGACGAAGCGGGCGTGTTTCGCGGCGATGCCGGTCACGCTTTCGATCGCAAGCGGATTTCCGGGCGCGACGATGAGCCCCTGGCTGCGCCGTGCGAATCCGATGAGCTTGTGATGGCCCGTTCGCAGCAGCGGACGATATGTGCGCTCCGCGAGCGAACCCGCATCGCGCTGCGGCGGGATATGAAAGCCCGCCATCACGCAGCGGCCCTGGTTGAGCGCGGCGATCGCATCGACACTGCCGACGAAGCGCACGTCGAGGTGCAGGCGATCATTCGCGGCATGCTCGCGCAGCGCGACAAGGGCGTCGTCATGGCTTGCGAAAAGCGTGAGCACATGCGCGGATTGGTCGAAGGCGATTGCGAACACTCGCTCGATGTCGGAATGCAGCGCCTCGATCTGCGGCGCGAGCCGCGCCAAAGCCTGTCTTTCGGCCCACAGCAGCTTCTCGCCGAATTCGGTGAGGCGCGCGTGCTGGCCCTTTTCCCAGACGACGAGCGAATGGCCGAGCTCGCCTTCCCAGCGCTTGAGCTCGCCCCACACGTGGCGATAGGAAAAGCCGAGCGCCTTCGCCGCGGCGGAAATCGAGCCGTGCTCGCGCACCGCGCCGAGCAACTCGATGAGCGCGTTTCTGATCGACGCCACGCGCGCACCGGCGTCGGCGAACGAATAGGAAAGCTGGATCTTGCGCACGGAAGCGAGTATCGCGCACGCCCTATGCATTGCGATTCATATCGTGCTGCGAGCCCTGGTTCGTTAGCATGCGACTGCACATGGAATCGTTCGCAGCGACTGTCGACCGTGCGTGGGGCCTGCTCGTCGGGCTCGACGCGCACCTCGTGCAGATCGTCGCGCGCTCGCTCGTCGTGAGCGGCAGTGCCTGCACGATCGCATGCACCCTGGGTCTTGCCATGGGCGCGTGGCTTGGCATCGCGCGATTTCGCGGGCGTGGTGCCGTTCTCACGGTGCTCAACACGTCGCTCGCGTTGCCGTCGGTTGTCGTCGGGCTCGTCGTCTATCTCCTGCTCTCGCGCTCCGGCCCGCTCGGTTTCATGGGTTGGCTCTTTTCGCTCAAGGCCATGGTGGTTGCGCAAACCATTCTCGTCTTGCCCGTTGCGGCCGCGCTCACGCGCCAGGTCGTCGAAGACGTGGAAAGCAACAGCGGCGAACAGCTTCGCTCGCTCGGTGCCGGCGTCGCGATGCGCGCGCTTCTGATCGCATGGGACGAACGCTATGCGCTTCTCACCGTCGTCATCGCATGCTTCGGCCGGGCGATCGCCGAAGTGGGCGCCGTGATGGTGGTCGGCGGCAACATGGAAGGCTTCACGCGAGTGATGACCACCGCGATCGCGCTCGAAACGGAGAAGGGCGACCTGCCGCTTGCGCTTGCTCTGGGCGCCGTGCTGCTCGCCGTGGTGCTCTTCCTCAATGCGCTGATCGCCGTGGTTCGCCGCTGGCGCCTGTCCACCATCGACCAGCCGATGCTGCAGGAGATCGCGGCGTGAGCGGCCTCATCCAGGCGCGGGGCGTCGACGTGAGTTTCGGGCGCGTGAGGGCGCTCACCGCCGTGGACTTGCGCATCGCTCGCGGTGAGCGTGTCGCGATCATCGGCGGCAACGGCAGCGGCAAGAGCACGCTGCTTCGGCTGCTCCACGGACTGGTCCAGCCTTCGCGCGGATCGGTGCTGCGCGACGGGCACGCGCGGCAGGCGATGCTGTTCCAGCGTCCCTACCTTCTTCGCGCGAGCGCGATCAACAACGTCGCCATCGGCTTGTGGCTTCGCGGCGGCGTGAGCTGGGCCGAGGCGCGCGGGCGTGCCTTGCTGTCGCTGGGCCGCGTCGGGCTGGGCGCGCATTCGCAACGCAATGCGCGCGCACTCTCCGGCGGGCAGCAGCAGCGCCTTGCACTGGCACGCGCATGGAGCCTCGCGCCCGACGTGCTTTTCCTCGACGAGCCGACGTCGAACCTCGATCCGCACGGCAAGCGCGAAGTCGAGGCGCTCATGGAGGAATTCGCGCAGGGCGGCATGACGCTCGTCTTTGCGAGCCACAACCTGGGGCAGGTCAAGCGACTTGCGAGCCGCGTGGTCTATCTCGAAGAGGGACGGGTTCTTGCGGATCTGTCCGTCCAGTCATTTTTCGATCGCGAGGTGCTCGGTCGCACGTCGCATGACGCCGCATTGTTTGTGAAAGGTGAACTTGCATGAAATCCCGTGTGCTGTCCGCACTGTTATCCCTTCTGCTCGCGGCCACCGTGCATGCCGAGACGATCGTCATGGCGTCGACGACGTCCACGGAGCAGTCGGGCCTCTTCTCGCACCTGCTGCCCGCGTTCAAGAAGGCGACGGGCGTCGACGTCAAGGTGGTGGCGGTCGGCACCGGACAGGCGATCGACATCGCGCGCCGCGGCGACGCCGATGTGCTTTTCGTTCATGACCAGGCCGCCGAAGAAAAATTCGTCGCCGAGGGCGGCGCCGCGAAGCGCTACCCGGTCATGTACAACGACTTCGTGCTCATCGGGCCGAAGTCCGATCCGGCCGGCGTGAAAGGCAAAGATGTGGTCGCCGCACTGAAGAAGATCGCAGCCGCGAACGCGCCATTCATCTCGCGCGGCGACAAGAGCGGCACCAACGCCGCAGAGCTTCGCTATTGGAAGCAGGCGGGCATCGACAGCAAGGGCGGCGGCTACAAGTCTTGCGGCTGCGGCATGGGCCCGGACCTGAACATCGCGAGTTCGAGCGATGCGTACACATTGGCCGATCGCGGCACGTGGCTCAGTTTCAAGAATCGCGGCGACCTCGCTGTTCTCGTCGAAGGCGACAAGCGCCTCTTCAACCAGTACGGCGTCATGGTGGTGAATCCGCAGAAGTTCCCGCACGTGAAGGCCAAGGAAGCGCAGGAATTCGTCGACTGGGTGACTTCGCCCGCGGGGCAGGAGACGATCGCGTCGTACAAGATCAGCGGCCGGCAGCTTTTCTTTCCGAACGCGGACGCGCACTAGCCAACGAGTGCTACCGACTTCACCTGCGCCCACACACGCTGGCCCGGCTCGAGGGCGAGCGTATGCGCGGCGCGGGCAGTGATGCGCGCGAGCAGCAGCGAATCGCCGCAGCGCAATTGCACGATCACTTGCGACGGATGCACGTCCGGCTCGAGCTGAGCGATCGTGGCGGCGAGGGTGTTCTGGATGCTGCTGCCCTGCGGCTCGTGCGTGGCGATGCTCACGTCGCGCGCCAGCACGCGCAGCCGCACGCCGCGGCCCAGTGCGATGCCGCTGTCGCGAAGCCAGAGTTGTCCACCGTCGAAAGCGATGAGTGCGAGCTGCCATTGATCGTCGCGTTGCGCAACGCGGCCTTCGAGCAGTGCGCCTGCTTCGTCGCCAAGCATGGCCGACGCATCGATGCGCCCAAGCACATCGCGAGCCGGGCCGTGCGCGTTGACCCGCCCGCGATCCAGCAGCACGACGGTGTCCGCGAGCCGCGCTATTTCGTCGATGGAATGTGTGACGTAGAGCATCGGCAGTTCAAGTTCGTCGCGCAGGCGCGCGAGCCACGGCAGGATCTCGTGACGCCGTGCGGTGTCGAGCGCGGCGAGCGGCTCGTCGAGCAGCATCAGTTGCGGCGCGCTCGCGACGGCTCGCGCGATGGCGACGCGCTGGCGCTCGCCACCTGAGAGCGACGCGGGTCTTCGATCGAGCAGGTGCGCGATGCCGAGCAGCTCGATCGCCGCGTCCAGCGAGGCGCGATCGCCGCCGGCGCGCTTGCGCCCGTATTCGACGTTGCCGCGTACGTCGAAGTGATCGAAGAGGCTCGCCTCCTGGAACACATAGCCGACGGCACGCTTCCACGCGGGCACGAACGCGCCTTCGTCCTGCCAGGTCTCGCCCGCGATGCGAACGATGCCGGGCTGTGCGCGATCGAGGCCGGCCACGCAGCGCAGGACACTCGTCTTGCCCGCGCCGGAGGGCCCGAAGATACCGGTGATGCCGCTGTGTGGAAGCTCCAGATCGATGTCGAGCGTGTAATCCGCTCGCGGCAATTTCAGGCGGATGCGATTGGTCGTCACAGGATCAGCCGTCACGGCATGACGCGCGAGCTGCGGCGCCCCGCAACGTTGATCGCCAGCAGCACGACGAAGGAGAAGACGACCATCGCGGCTGCGAGCCCGTGGGCCTGCGCATATTCGAGCGCCTCGACGTGCCCGTAGATCTGCGTGGAGATCACGCGCGTGCGGCCGGGAATGTTGCCGCCGATCATGAGCACCACGCCGAACTCGCCGACCGTGTGCGCGAACGTGAGCACGGCGGCCGTGACGAAGCCGGGCCTCGCAAGCGGCACCGCAACGGAAAAGAATGCATCGAGCGGCGATGCCCTCAATGTGGCTGCAGCTTCCATCGGCCGTGTTCCTATGGATTCGAAAGCGTGTTGCAGCGGCTGCACGGCGAAGGGAAGCGAGTAGATCACCGAGCCGACGACGAGACCCCCGAAGGTGAAAGGCAGTGCGAGCGATGCGAAAGGCCCTTGCGGCCCCAGCGCGACGAGCAGGTAAAAGCCGAGCACCGTAGGCGGCAGCACGAGCGGCAACGCGACGATGGCGCCGATGGGAGCGCGCCAGCGCGAAGGCGTGCGCGCGAGCCACCATGCGAGCGGTGTCGCGATCGCGATGAGGATGATCGTCGTGAGCGCGGCGAGTTTGCCGGTCAGCCAGATCGCACCAAGGTCAGAACCCATAGCCGTAGGCGCGGATGATGCCACGCGCCTTGTCGCCTTTCAGGTACCGCATCAGCGCCGTCGCTGCTTCATTGTTTTTCCCGTGGGCAAGCAGCACGGCGTCTTGCCTGAGGGGCGCATGAAGGTCGTCGGGAACGATCCACTTCGATCCCTTTGCCTGGGTAACTTGCGACAGTGCGACGAAGCCGATGGGCGCATTGCCCGTTGCGACGAACTGGAAAGCCTGGCCGATGTTTTCGGCCTGCACGATGCGCGGCTTGAGGTGCTCATAGACACCCAGCTTTTGCATCGTCTCGACGGCAGCCTTGCCGTAGGGCGCGAGTTTCGGATTCGCGATGGCGATGCGATCGAGATCTTCGCGTTTCAGAACCTCGCCATGATCGTCGACCACACCGGGTTTCGCGCTCCACAGCGCGAGCCGTCCGACT
>DATJJL010000070.1:0-2513 GCA_035492155.1 Ramlibacter sp.
GCTGGGCAATGCGCCGTCCGGCGACGCGAGCGAAGCACTACTGCGTCTGGAGATCGCGGCCGAAGCGCCGACGCCGGCTGAGCACATTACCGCGCGCCGCGCGATGCAACTGCAGTTGCTCACGCGCCGCAACGATCCTTCTCCTGCGCAGACATGGGCCGATGACACCGCACGCGTGCTGGCCACAGGCTACGACGCGCAGAACGCGCGCCGTCTGCAAAATGCGCTCAAGGTCTTGATGCGCTGAGGAAGAATCCGTCGAAGAGCTGCGCGAGAGGCGCATGCTCTTCGCGGAAGCGCTCCGGCGCGGCGAAATACGCCTCGCACGCGACGGCGAAGAATTCGTCGATGGACGTGGCACCGTACGGGTCGAGCCACGTCTGCTCGCCTCCGAAGCGCTCAGCGACGATCACCTTCTCGCGAAAAGCCTCGTACTCGCGCTGCATCACATCGAGCCAGGCGCGACGTGCCGATGCGCTCGCCAGCGGCGGGCAACCGTCGGCACGCCCATCACGCATGTCGATCTTGTGGATGAATTCGTGGATGACGACGTTGTAGTTCGCGTGCGCGGTTTCGCGCGAGAGCGACGCGTCCTTCCAGCTGAGCATCACCGGGCCTTTGTCCATGGCCTCGCCCGAGATCACTTCCTCCCAGTCGTGCACGACGCCGATCTCGTCCATGGCCACGCGCTTCGCAACGACTTCGTCTGCGTGCACGACGATGCCGACGAAATCGTCGTACCACTTCAACCCGAGATGGAGAACCGGTAGCACGGCTTGCGCGGCGATCGAAACGGCGACTTCATCGGTGATCACGAAGCCGCTTGCGCCGTGGAACTCCTTCTGCGCAAGAAATTGCGAGGCGAGCTCCCGCAAGCGCGCAACGTCCGCCGCATCACGTTTCGCGATAAACGGATAGCGCATCAGCACGGCTTTCCAGAGTTCGTCGGGAATGGGGCGCGCCGATGTGCGCCTGCGAAGCCAGCCGAACATCTACAGCGCGATGCGTGCGAAACCTGACGAGTCGAGACGCAGCACCTCGCGGCGGGGCGGCTTCGCCTGCAAGTCCCAGTCGGTCAGCACGACGCGTTGCTTGCCGTCGCCGAGATCGTGCTCGCGCGGCTGGTGCGTGTGCCCGTGGATCATGATCGGTGCATCGGCAGCATCGAGCCATGTGCGTGCGAGCGGATCGTCGACGACCCCGTAGTCGGGCGCCATGCCCTCGCTGCGACGCGCTTCGCTTTCCGCGCGAGCCTGGCGGCCCATGGCCAGCCGATCGACCAGGCTCTTCGAGAGAAAGTCTTTTTGCCACGCGGGCGACCGCACCACGGCGCGGAACTGCATGTACTTCGTGTCGGAGATGCACAGCGCATCGCCATGCGTGAGCAGCCAGCGACGGCCCGCAAAGGTGAGCACGGTGGGGTCATCGAGCAATGTGGCACCACACTCGCGCATGAAGCCATCGCCGATCAGGAAGTCCCGATTGCCATGCATCACGAACACCGGCAATCGTCTTGCGACTGACTGCAGCACGGCCGCGCAGTCGGCTGCGAAGCCGGGCTCGCCCAGCATGTCGTCGCCTATCCAGACTTCGAACAGGTCGCCAAGAATGAAAAGCGCGTCGGCACTGCAGGCGCCCATGTAGGCGCGCCATGCTTCGAAGGTCGTGGGCTCGGAGCCCTGCAGATGCAGGTCCGAGATGATTTCCACCGTGCGCCACGCGGGCGGTGCTTTCAGCTCCGCGAACTTCGGTGGCGCGTGCACGTCAGGCTGCGACCGCTTTTTCGATCACGACGTCGTCGTTCGGCACGTCGTCGTGGAAGCCCTTGCGGCCGGTCTTCACGCCTTTGATGCGATCGACGATGTCCTGGCCGGCCACCACCTTGCCGAACACCGCATAGCCCCAGCCCTGCGCGGTCGGCGCCGTGTGATTGAGGAAGTCGTTGTTCGCGACGTTGATGAAGAACTGTGCGGTGGCGGAGTGCGGATCGCTCGTGCGCGCCATCGCCACCGTGTAGTTGTTGTTCTTCAGGCCGTTGTTGGCTTCGTTCTGGACCGGCTTGTTCGCCGGCTTTTGCGACATGCCCGGCTGGAAGCCGCCGCCCTGGACCATGAAACCGCTGATCACGCGGTGGAAGATCGTGCCGTCGTAATGGCCGCTCTTCACGTAATCGAGGAAGTTCTGCGTCGACAGTGGCGCCTTCTCGTCGTCGAGCTCCAGCGTGATCACGCCGTAGCCCTTGATGTGCAGATCCACTTTCGGATGGGCCATGATGTTTTCCTTCAGTTGACGATGGTTGCGGACTGGATCACGACCGGCGTCTGCGGCACGTCGCGCGGGAACATGCCACCGGCGCCGCCGGGCGCGGAGCCCGTGGGCGTGGACTTGATCTTGTTCACGACGTCCATGCCGCTCACGACCTTGCCGAAAGCGACATAGCCGGGCGAGGAGGGCGTCGGATCGAGGAAAGCGTTGTCCTTCACGTTGATGAAGAACTGGTCGGTGGCCGAATT
>DATJJL010000071.1:0-11286 GCA_035492155.1 Ramlibacter sp.
GGATGCCAGGCCACCGGCCACGCCCGTGAAGACGATCCGATCCACCTTGAACCGCTCGATCAGCACCGTGGCCGTGGTCGCGGCCGCCACCTTGCCGATGCGCGAGAGCACCGCCACGACGGGCTTGCCATGCAAGTGACCGTCGAAGAAATCGCGACCGGCCACCGTGACCTTGTGCTCGTCGGGCATGAGCGCGAGCACGGCGGAGAGCTCCTCGTGCATGGCCGAGACAATGGCTGTGCGCATCGTCACGCCGGTTCCCAGCCGCGCTTCGAGGAGATTACTCTTTGATGTCCACTCCGTAGAAGACGTGACGGCCGAACGGCGACAGCTTGAAGTCGACCACTTCCTTGCGCACGGGCTTCAGTTGCACCGCGTGCGCGATGGTGAACCACGGCGCCTGTTCCTTGAAGATCACCTGTGCCTGCTTGTAGAGCTTGTCGCGCTCGGCCGGCTTGGTTTCGGTCTTGGCCTTCTGGATCAGGTCCTCGAAGGGCTGGTAGCACCACTTCGAGACGTTCGAGCCGTTGTTCTTCGTCGCGTCGCAGCCGAGCAGCACAGCCAGGAAGTTGTCCGGGTCGCCGTTGTCGCCCGTCCAGCCGAGCATGCCCATCTGGTGTTCGCCCGCCTGCATGCGCTTGCGGTATTCACCCCATTCGAAGCTCTTGATCTCGGCCTTCACGCCGATCTTTGCGAGGTCGGCCTGCATCAGCTCGGCGATGCGCTTGGCGTTCGGGTTGTAGGGGCGCTGCACGGGCATGGCCCACAGGTCGGTGGTGAAGCCGTCCTTGTAGCCCGCCTGCGCGAGCAGCTTCTTCGCGGCTTCCGGATCGTACGGGTCGTCCTTGATCGCATCGTTGTACGCGGACATCGACGGCGGGATCGGGTTCTTCGCAGCGATCGCCGTGCCCAGGTACACGCCGTCCAGGATCGCCTTCTTGTTGATCGCCATGTTCACGGCCTTGCGCACGCGCACATCGTCGAAGGGCTTCTTCGTCACGTTGTACGCGAGGTAGCCGACGTTCAGGCCCGGCTGCTCGAGCACCTGCACGTTCGGGTACTTCTTCATCGCGTCGAGGTCCGCCGGGTTCGGGTAGGGCATCACGTGGCACTCGCCTTTTTGCAGCTTGGCCCAGCGCACCGAGGCATCGGGCGTGATCGCGAACACGAGGTCATCGATCTTGGCCTTGCCGCCCCAGTATTGCGGGAAGGCCTTGTAGCGAATGACCGCGTCCTTCTGGTATTGCACGAGGTAGAAGGGGCCGGTGCCGATCGGGTCCTGGTCGATCTTCTCGGGCGTGCCGGCCTTGAGCATCGCGTCCGCATATTCCTTGGACTGCACGGCCGCATACGGCATGGCGAGGTTCGACAGGAACGGCGCCTCGGGCGCGTTGAGCGTGAAGCGCACGGTGTAGTCGTCGACCTTGTCGATCGACTTGATCAGCCGCGGCATGCTCATGTCGTTGAAGTACGAGTGGTTCGTGCTCGTGACCTTGAAATACGGGTTCGTGTCGTGCCACTGGCGGTCGAACGTGAAGATGATGTCGTCCGCGTCCATGTCGCGCGTCGGCTTGAAAGCGTGCGTGTTGTGCCACTTCACGCCATGGCGCAGGTGGAAGGTGTAAGTCTTGCCGTCGGGGGAGATGTCCCACTTCTCGGCCAATGCGGGCACGACCTTCGTGCCGCCGCGCTCGAAGCCGACGATGCGGTCGTAGATGGGCTCGTTCGCGTCGAACGACGTGCCTGTCGTGTTGACGCCGGGATAAAAGTTTTCGGGACTGCCTTCTGAGCAGAACACCAGCGTCTTCGCACCGGCGCCGGCGGTGGCCAGCACAAGCGCGGCGATCGCCACAGGTTTCAGGATGGATGTCATGCCTTCTCCTTCATTCGGGAAATGAGAAAGGCATTATCGGCATCGCGCGTTCGGGGTAAACCCCGACGCCGACTCGTGCGGGACTCAGGCCGTTACGC
This sequence comes from Ramlibacter sp., assembly GCA_035492155.1. Taxonomy (GTDB): domain Bacteria; phylum Pseudomonadota; class Gammaproteobacteria; order Burkholderiales; family Burkholderiaceae_C; genus Ramlibacter. The sequence continues at coordinate 1,972 of DATJJL010000071.1, forward strand.
CAACTTCGCCCGCGAAGTGACACGCAACGACGCGATCCTCGACGACACGGGGTGCGGGCCTCTCGGCCTTGCAGCGCTCCTGCGCGTAAGGGCAGCGCGAGGAGAACACGCAACCGCTCGGCGGATTCAGTGGCGAAGGCAGCTCGCCCTTGAGCACGATGCGCTGCACGTTGCGCGCGCCCACGCCGGGCGTGGATGCGAGCAGCGCCTGCGTGTACGGGTGCAGCGGCCGCGCGAAGATGCGCTCCTTCGGGCCCTGTTCCATCACGTGCCCCAGGTACATCACGAGCACCTCGTGTGCGATGTAGCGCACCACCGCGAGGTCGTGCGAGATGAAGAGGTAGGCGAGTTGAAACTGCTCCTGCAAATCCGCAAGCAGATTGAGCACCTGCGCCTGGATCGACACGTCGAGCGCGGACACCGGCTCGTCGGCCACGAGCAGTTTCGGGTTGAGCATCAGCGCCCGCGCGATGGCGATGCGCTGGCGCTGGCCGCCCGAGAACATGTGCGGATAGCGGTTGGCGTACTCGGGCCGCAAGCCCACTTGCGCGAGCATCGCGCGTGCCTTTTCGGCACGCTCGGCCTTCGGCATGTCGGTGTTGATCGCGAGCGGGTCTTCGAGCACCGAGCTGATCTTCTTGCGCGGGTTGAGCGATCCATAAGGGTTCTGGAACACGAGCTGCACCGCTTGCCGCAAGCGACGCCTTTCACTCGCAGGCGCGTTCACCGCGTCCGTACCTGCGAGCGTGAGTTCACCGCCCGTGGGCTTTTCGATCAGCGACACCATGCGCGCGAGCGTCGATTTGCCGCAGCCCGATTCGCCGACGACGGCCAGCGTCTTGCCGGCCTCGATGGCGAACGAGATGCCGCCCACGGCCTGCAACTGCGCAGGCTCGCGGAACATGCCGCGCTTGATCTTGTAGACCTGGCGCAGGTCCTTCGCCTCGACGACGACTTCGCTCATGGTCTTGTCATCGCGGGCTCGACCCGCGATCCAGTGTCTTTGCCGGCGAAGTCGCTGGATGCCGGATCAAGTCCGGCATGACAGGGGTGGTCTTGCTCGATGCGCTCGTCCCGCGTCGCGTCGCCGAGCGGGTAATGGCAACGCACCTTGCCGCCTTGCCAATCGCGCAACTCGGGCCGCACATCCTTCGAGTGCTGCGTAGCGTACTGGCAGCGCGGCGCGAACAGGCAACCGCGCGGGCGATCGAACACGCCGGGCACGACACCCGGAATCGTCGCCAGTCGGTGCCCCACCGGGCCGCGCTCGGGCAATGCCGCGAGCAATGCTTCGGTGTACGGATGCTGCGGGCTCGCGAAGAGATCGTGCACGCCGCGTTCTTCCATGACCTGCCCCGCGTACATCACCGCGACGCGTTGCGCCATCTCGCTGACGACGCCCATGTTGTGCGTGATAAGCACGAGTGCCATGCCGCGTTGCTTTTGCAAATCGCGCAGCAAATCGAGAATCTGCGCCTGGATGGTCACGTCCAGCGCGGTGGTCGGCTCGTCGGCGATCAGGAGGCGCGGATTGCACGAGATCGCCATCGCGATCATCACGCGCTGGTTCATGCCGCCCGAGAGCTGGTGCGGGTAGTCGTTCATGCGCGACGCCGCAGCCGGGATGCCGACCTGCTCGAGCATCTCGATCGCGCGGCGGTGTGCGCTCTTGCGATCGAGCGGCGAATGCTGGCGCAATTGCTCCACCAGCTGCCAGCCGATCGTGAAGCACGGGTTCAGGCTCGTGGTGGGATCCTGGAAGATCATCGCCATGTCCTTGCCCACGAGACGGCGGCGATCCTTGTGCGACAGGCCGAGCAGATCGTGCCCGTCGAACCGCAGGCTCTTTGCGCGAACCTTGCCGGGGTAGGGGATGAGCCCCATCAGCGCCATCATCGTCACGCTCTTGCCCGAGCCCGATTCGCCGACGATGCCCAGCACCTCGCCTTCTTCGACGGAAAGGCTCACGCCTTCGACAGCGCGCATGACAAAGCCTTGCGTCGGGAATTCGACGTGCAGGTCTTCGATTTCGAGCAGGGGCATGGCGGGCATCTGCTTCAACTCCCGAACGCAGAGTGCGCAGAGGATTCGCAGAGGGCGCGGAGAAATTTCATGAAAAAACTCTGCGGCCTCTGCGTGAACTGCGCGACCTCTGCGTTCGGAAGTTTGGTTTTCATCTCTTCAACTTCGGATCGAGCGCGTCGCGCAGGCCGTCGCCCATGAGGTTGAACGCCAGCACGGCGATGAGGATCATCAGCCCCGGGAACGTGACAACCCACCACGCGCGCAGCACGAACTCTCGCGCGTCGGCGAGCATCGTGCCCCACTCAGGCGACGGCGGCTGCGCACCCAGGCCCAGGAAGCCGAGCGCGGCCGCGTCGAGGATCGCCGAGGACACGCCGAGCGATGCCTGCACGATCAGCGGCGCAGCGCAGTTGGGCAGCACCTCGCTGAACATGAGACGCAGCAAGCCCGCGCCGCTCACCTTCGCGGCGGTGACATAGTCCTTCGATGTTTCCGCGATGACCGAGCCACGCGTCAAGCGAACGAAGTGCGGCAGGATCACGATGGCCACTGCGAGCATCGCATTCACCAAGCCCGGCCCGAGGATCGCGACGATCACGATCGCGAGCAAAAGACTCGGCAGCGTGAGGATGATGTCCATCAACCGCATGATCGCGATCTCGACCACGCCACGCGCGAAGCCCGCGATGAGGCCCAGCACGATGCCCGATGCGGTCGCGATGATCACCACCGCCAGGCCGATCGACAGCGACAGGCGCGAGCCGTAGATCAGGCGCGAGAGGATGTCGCGGCCGATCGCATCGGTGCCCAGCAGGTAGTGGATCGAGCCGCCTTGCTGCCACGCGGGCGGCTTGAGGAAGACGGCGCTGTCGGTGAGGTCCGGCGAATGCGGCGCGATGAGCGGCGCGAAAAGCGCGAGCAGCAGCAGGAAGATCACCGTGCCCATTCCGATCACGGCGCCGCGGTTCGCGGAGAACGAAACCCAGAACTCGCGCAGTGGCCCGGGCGGTGCTTGCACGGGAGTTGATTCGAGAACGGCACTCATCTCAATGACCCGCCGTCCGGATGCGCGGATTGATGACACCGTACGCAACATCCACCAGCAAGTTGACAAGCATCACGACGACACCGAGCAGCAGCATGCCGCCTTGCAGCACCGGGTAGTCGCGGCGGTTGATCGCTTCGATCAGCCACTTGCCGACACCCGGCCACGAGAAGATCGTCTCGGTGAGGATCGCGCCGGTGAAAAGCACGCCCACCTGCAGGCCGATCACGGTGATGACGGGAATCAGCGCATTGCGCAGCGCGTGCACGCCGACCACGCGAATCGGCGGCAGGCCTTTCGCGCGGGCTGTGCGGATGTAGTCCTCGCCCAGCACTTCGAGCATTGCCGATCGCGTCATGCGCGCAACCACCGCGAGCGGGTTCGTGCCCAGGACGATCGCGGGCAGGATGAGATGCGACAGTGCCGACTTGAACGCGCCCTTCTGGTCGGACATGAGCGAGTCGATCAAGAGGAACCCCGTCTTCGGCTCGATGTAATACATGACGTCCAGCCGCCCCGACACGGGCGTCCATCCGAGCTGCACCGAGAACAGCAGGATCAGCAGCAGGCCCCACCAGAAGATCGGCATCGAGTAGCCGGTGAGCGACGTGGCCATCACGCCATGGTCGAACACCGAGTTGCGCCGCACGGCCGCGACGATGCCCGCGGGGATGCCGACGATGAGCGCAAAGAGGATCGCGCACACCGCAAGCTCCACCGTTGCGGGAAAGAGCGACTCGAACTCCTGGATCACCGGCGCCTGCGTGATGATCGACTTGCCCATGTCGCCGTGCAGCAGGCGGCCGATGTAGATGCCGTATTGGGTGAGGACAGGTTTGTCGAAGCCGTACTCGTGCACGAGCTGCGCGTGACGCGCAGCGTCGATGCCGCGCTCGCCCGCCATCGTCTCGATCGGGTCGCCCGGAACGAGCCGCACGAGGAAGAACGCCAGCAGCGTCATCCCGATGAAGGTCGGGACGATGAGCGCGAGGCGGGTGAGGAGAAAGCGAAGCATGTGCGAGGTCCTGTCATGCCGGACTTGATCCGGCATCCAGTGGCTTCATTTCTTGTCGCGCAGCTCGCGACGCAGGATCTTGCCCACCGGTGTCTTCGGCAGGTCGGTGCGGAACTCGATCACCTTCGGCTGCTTGTAGCCCGTGAGGTTCGCGCGGCAGTAGTCGCGCACCTGCTGTTCGGTGAGGTTCGGATCTTTCTTGACGATGACGAGCTTCACGGCCTCGCCGGTCTTCTCGTCGGGCACGCCGACCACCGCACACTCGAGGACGCCGGCGAGCTTCGCGACGACATCCTCGACTTCGTTCGGGTACACGTTGAAGCCCGACACGAGCACCATGTCCTTCTTGCGATCGACGATCTTGAAGTAGCCGCGTTCGTCGACCACGCCGATGTCGCCGGTCTTGAAGAAGCCGCTGTCGGTCATGACCTTCGCGGTTTCGTCCGGGCGCTGCCAGTAGCCGGCCATCACCTGCGGGCCCTTGATCGCGATCTCGCCCGGATGGCCGAGCGGCACTTCCTTGCCGTTGTCGTCGAGGCACTTCATCAGTGTCGACGGCAGCGGGACGCCGATGGTGCCGGTGTACGTGGTGCTCGTCACCGGGTTGCAGCTGACCGACGGCGATGTTTCCGACAGGCCGTAGCCTTCGCAGATCGGGCAGCCGGTTTTCTTCAGCCACAAATCTGCAACCGCAGCCTGCACGGCCATGCCGCCGCCGACGGAAATCTTCAGGTGGCTCCAGTCGACCTTGTTGAAATCCGGGTGGTTCGCCAGGCCGTTGAAAAGCGTGTTCACCGCCGGGAAGCTGTGGAACTTGTGCTTGGCAAGTTCGGCCAGCGTCGCGGCCATGTCGCGCGGGTTCGGAATGAGGATCAGCTTTCCGCCCGTGCGCATCGACAGCATCATGCCCACCGTGAAAGCGAAGATGTGATAAAGCGGCAGTGCGCACACGGCCGTGGGCTGCTCGCCCGCGGGCACCTTGCCCATCCCCGGCTGGTTCCACGCTTCGGACTGCAGCACGTTGGCGATGATGTTCCGGTGCAGCAGCACGGCGCCTTTGGAGACGCCTGTGGTGCCGCCGGTGTACTGCAGCACTGCAACGTCCTCGCTCGTGATCTCGGGCTTGCGGAATGCGGACCGGCGGCCTTGCGCGATGGCATCGTTGAAGCGCACGGCACCGGGCAGGTTGAACGCGGGCACCAGCTTCTTGCGGCTGCGCACGACCCAATTGACGAGCGTGCCCTTGACCATGCCGAGCATGTCGCCCATGGCCGCGAGCACCACGTGCTTGACCGGCGTCTGGGCGATGCATTGCTCCAGCGTGTTCGCGAAGTTCTCGATGATGACGATCGCCTTCGAGCCCGAGTCCTTCAGTTGATGTTCCAGCTCGCGCGGCGTGTAGAGCGGATTCACGTTCACCACGACATAGCCCGCGCGAACGATCGCTGCCACGGCGACGGGGTACTGCGGAACATTGGGCATCATGATCGCGACGCGATCGCCCTTCGCGAGGCCGAGGCCCTGCAAATAGGCGGCGAAAGCGCCGGAGAGCGAATCCGTCTCGGCGTACGTGACGTCGCGCCCCATGAAGCTGTAGGCCGTGCGCGCGGCGAACTTGTGGAAGCTTTCTTCCATCAGCTGCACCAGCGACACGTATTGCGAACCGTCGATGTCCGCGGGCACGCCGGGCGGATAGGCTGCAAGCCAGGGGCGTTCGCTGATGTCGCTCATTCGTCGTCTCTCCAAACTCCGTGGCTTGGGATTGTGCCTCTGCGACAGCCCTAGGGTTTCCCCTCAGGGGCGCAGTGCGCCGATATACTCGCGCGCCGGCCGGGCCTTCGGATCTGCGGTTCGTCATCGCCATCCGCAATTCGTCGCCTCGTCGTAGCAACGGCCACCGCCGCTGCCTACAGTCGGCCCTTTCAAAAAAAGAAGATCCATGCACTTGCCACGGCGGCTTGCCGCATCGCTTTTTGCATTCCTGTTCGCGTCCGTGCTCGCAGGCTCCGCGCACGCGCAGCCGCCCGCTGAACCCGCGCCCATGACGGCCGTGAAGCTCGCACCGGGCGAACGCATCCGCATGGACGGCACGCTCTTTGACCCGGCGTGGCAGCGCGCCCCCGTGTTCAAGGACTTCATGGTGCGCGAGCCCCAATACGGTCACCACAACGACTGGGAAACGCGCGTGCAGGTGCTGTACGACGACCGTGCGCTCTACGTCGGCATCACGGCGCTCGATCCGCAGCCCGAACTCATTCGCGATCCGCCGGTGCGCAACGACCTCGTGCTGCGCACGCAGGACCACGTCGTCGTCTACATCGACCCGCTGGGCAAGAAGCAGTCGGCGCAGTTCTTCCGCATCAGCGCTTCGGGCAGCACGGCCGACGGCATGCAGACGGCCGCCGACGACAGCGAGGACTTCGCGCCCGACTTCGACTTCGACGCCGCCGCGAAACACAATGCGCAGGGCTACACCGTGGTGCTGCGCGTGCCTTTCGCGTCGCTGCGCTACACGCGCGAGATGATGGAAAGCAGCTCGCACGCCTGGCGCATCATGGTCGTGCGCCGCGTGCCACGCGACCAGTTCTGGTGGATCACGTCGGTGCCGCTGCCGCTTGAAGTGCCCACGATCCTTGCGAACATGCAGGAGCTGCGCGGCATCGAGCTGCCCAAGAATTCCAGCTTCCTCACGGTGCGTCCGAGCTTCACGCTGCGCCACAACCGCGAACAGGACACGGCAGGCGCCGTCACCACCGGGAACAAGCTGCAGACCACGCTGGACATGAAGTGGCGCGCGACGCCCGAGCTCGTGATCGATGGCACGCTGCGGCCCGACTTCTCGCAGGTCGACCTCGACGTGCCGCAGCTGGGCGGCAACACGCAGTACGCGCTGTTCTTCCCCGAGAAACGCCCGTTCTTCTTCGAGGCGACGGACGTCATGCGCGCGCCCATCGACAACGCGCTGTACACGCGCACCTTCACCGAGCCGCGCTGGGGCCTGCGCGCCACATGGCGCGGCCTGACGAATGCGGGTACGGCCATTGGCGTGGACGACAAGGGCGGCGGGCTTGTGCTGCTGCCCGGCCCTTATGCGACGACCTACGCAGTGCAGCCGGGCTCGCGCACGATCGCCGCGCGCGAGCTCGCCGACGTCGGCCCGCTGCAGGTCGGCGGCCTCGTCGCGGCACGCAAGTACGAACACGACATCGGCGAGAACATCGTCGCCGGGCCTGACCTGAGCTGGCAGGTGACGGACACCTTGCGCCTGCGCACGCAGTGGCTGCGTTCGCACACGACGGCGCAGCCCGATGCGAGCGGTGCACTGGTGCAAGGGCCCGCGACCGACGGCGACCGCGTCTTCTTCCGTGCGGTGAACCAGACACCGCGCGACACGACCGAGCTGACGCTCAACGACATCGGCGAAGGCTTCCGCCACGACACGGGCTTCGTCAACCAGGTGGGCGTGCGCAGCATCGAGTCGCGCTATGGCTTTCCGCGCCGGCAATGGGGGCCGTTCAACGAGATCTGGTTCAACATCTCGGCGAGCCACTGGAGCGACCGGCGCACGGGCGAGACGGTCAAAACCGACATCTACCCGTGGACCTACTTCAACGCGGCGAAGAACACGCAGGTGACGGCCGAGTTGCACGGCCTGTTGCCGGAGACGATTCGCGCGTCGTCCGGTGCGCCGCTATTGCACGAGAAGTTTCTGTACGTCGCGTACTCCACGACGCCGGCGCTGTGGATTCCGCTGGTCGATTCGAACATCGCCATCGGGCGGCTGGGCGACGTGCTGGCCAACGAAGTGCGCCCCGGCGTGCGCCTGAACCTGATGGTGCGCACGCGGCCGATGAACCAGTTCGAAGTCGAGCCCCACATCTCGTACGCCACGCTCTACAAAGGCGGGCAACAGACTTATCGCGAGACCGCCGTGCAACTGAACTCGACCTGGTTCTTCAACGCGAACCAGAACATCCGGTTCATCCTGCAGCGCACTTTGCTGGATCGGCTTCCGGAGACCGGCGTCGCCGAGGAGCACGACCGCGGCAAGGTCGCGTCGGTGACCTACACCTGGCGCAAGTCGATGGGCACGGTGCTGTATGTCGGCGCGAGCTACAACAAGAGCGCGCTGCCACTGCCAAGCCTCACGCGCGGACTGGAAGCCTTCGTGAAGCTGCAGTTCGATGTCGATGAAGTTCGGCGCGGGGTGTTTTGAAGCGGAAATTCAAATTCCGAACGCAGAGTTCGCAGAGGTTTCGCAGAGAACGCAGAACAATTCAATGAAAACTCAGCGCCCTCTGCGTTGACTCCGCGCCCTCTGCGTTCGGCTGTTCAGGCCTTCAGCGCCGCCAGCACTTCATCCAGCATCTTCTTCGCATCGCCGAACAGCATCCGGTTGTTCTCCTTGTAGAACAGCGGGTTGTCGACGCCCGCATAGCCCGAGGCCATGCTGCGCTTCATCACGATGGACGTCTTGGCTTTCCACACCTCCAGCACCGGCATGCCTGCGATGGGGCTGGTCGGGTCGTCCTGCGCGGCGGGGTTCACGATGTCGTTCGCGCCGATGACCATGGCGACATCCGTCTCGGGGAAGTCGGCATTGATCTCGTCCATCTCGAGCACGATGTCGTATGGCACCTTCGCTTCGGCGAGCAACACGTTCATGTGGCCCGGCATGCGGCCCGCAACGGGGTGGATGCCGAAGCGCACGTTCACGCCCTTCTCGCGAAGCAGCTTCGTGATCTCGTAGACCGTGTGCTGCGCCTGCGCGACCGCCATGCCGTAGCCCGGCACGATGATGACGCTCTTCGATTCGCGCAGCAGCTCCGCCGTTTCCACCGCGCCGATCGGTGTCACCTCGCCTTGCGGTTGCGCGCCCCCTGCGGCCGCGGGCGCACTGCCGCCGCCGGTGCCGAAGCCGCCTGCGATCACGCTGATGAAGTTGCGGTTCATCGCGCGGCACATGATGTACGACAGGATCGCACCGGACGAACCCACCAGCGCGCCGACGACGATCAAGAGGTCGTTCGACAGCATGAAACCTGTCGCGGCCGCAGCCCATCCAGAATACGAGTTGAGCATCGACACCACCACCGGCATGTCGGCGCCGCCGATCGGGATGATCAGCAACAGGCCGAGTGCCAGCGCGATCAGCGCGATCAGGCCGAACAGAACGAAGCTGCCGCCGGAGATCACGAACAGGATGATCAGCACCACGATCAGGATGCCA
>DATJJL010000072.1:0-2419 GCA_035492155.1 Ramlibacter sp.
CATGATGCTGCTGCACGAACGTTTGCGCCAGCGTCAGTCCCAGACCCGATCCGCCATCCCTTCCCGACACGAGCGGAAAGAAGATGCGTTCTCGAATCGATTCGGGAACACCGGGCCCGTTATCGATCACATGCAATTCCAATGCCAGTCGATAACGCTGCTTGCCGAATGTGACTTGCCGCGCAACGCGTGTGCGAAAAACAAGTTGTGCATCGCCCGCGGCAATTCGCTCGGCAAGAGCCTGGCAAGCGTTGTGCGCGATGTTCAGCAGCGCCTGGATCAATTGCTCGCGATCGCCGCGGAAATCGGGAATCGACGTGTCGTAGTCGCGCACGACCTTCAGGCCTTTCGGGAACTCCGCGACGATGAGGGCGCGCACGCGCTCGCACACTTCGTGGATGTTCACGTCTCCCACCACGTGCGGACGCCGGTGCGGCGCGAGCAGCCGGTCGACCAGTGTCTGCAGGCGATCGGCCTCGTGAATGATGACCTTGGTGTATTCCTTCAGCTCGCGCGACTCGACTTCCATCTCGAGCAGTTGCGCGGCGCCGCGAATGCCCCCCAGCGGATTCTTGATCTCATGCGCGAGGTTGCGAATCAGCTCCTTGTTCGCCTCGGCCTGTCCGATGAGGCGCTCCTCGCGGTCCTGCCGCGCCTGCGCTTCGAGTGGCAACAGCTCGACGACGAGCTCTCCCGGGACGTCGGTCTGCGCGACGACAACGTGCACCTGCAGCGGCTCGGCACTGGGCCTGACCAGCCAGCCGTCGTAGCGCAGCGCTGCGAATTCGTTGCTGCTCGCGCCGGTGAGCGCGTTCTGCAGCGCCGTCGGGTCGGTGAAGCAGCCGGGAAAGTTGGAGCCTTCGATTGCGCGCCGCGAGATGCCCAGCGCGTCTTCGAGCGCGGAGTTCGCGAACAGGACGGAGCCGTCGGTGGCCACCACCGCCACGAGCGTGGCCAGCAGGTCGAGCGACTGGAAGCGGTTACCTGGAACCGGCGCGCGCCAGCTCTCGCTTGATGCCGGCGATGTCTTCTTCATTTCGCGCGATGCTCGCCTTGAGCTCGGCGACGCGGTCGAGATACTTCTGGTGATTCTTGTGCTCGGGTCCGAGCATCTCGGGGTCGCCGCTGTTGTATTCCTTGGCGAGCTCGTCGTGCCGCGCCTCGGCCTTCTTCAACTCGGTCTCGAGGATGGCACGCGCATCGCTGTCGCGCGACTTCTGCTCGCCGGCATCGATCCTCGTCGACGATGGAGACATCTGCGGCGCGGTTGCGATTTTCAGGCTGCTGGTGCCGCTCACACGGGTGCCTTCGACAACCGTGATGTTGCCGCCCTCCATGAGCTTGCAGCCCTTCGCCTGGGCTTCGGCCTGGCTGTTGGTGTACGTGTTGCCGCAGCGGTAGATCTTGGTCTGCGCCTGCGCCGAGACTGTCATTGCAGCCGCGGCGAGCCACATCGCTGTCTTGCTGTAGGCGTTCTTGTTCATGGCTCGTTCCTTTCGCCCGGGGATGCGCGACGGGAACTTCCAGTATCACGCAACTCATCAGAAATTCAAAACAAGCCATTGATTCCAAACGAGAAAGGACCGCGCCAGCGGTCCTTTTACACAACAAGCTGGATGCCTTTACAGGATCAGAGCGAGTAGTACATGTCGAACTCGATCGGGTGCGTCGTCATGCGAAAGCGAGTGACTTCCTGCATCTTCAGCTCGATGTACGCGTCGATCATGGTGTCGGTGAACACGCCGCCCTTGGTCAGGAACGAGCGGCCCTTGTCGAGATAGTCGAGCGCCTGGTCGAGGCTGTGGCACACGGTCGGGATCTTCGCGTCCTCTTCCGGCGGCAGGTGGTACAGGTCCTTCGTGGCGGCTTCGCCCGGATGGATCTTGTTTTCTACGCCGTCCAGGCCTGCCATCAGCATCGCGGCGAAACCGAGGTACGGGTTGCAGGTCGGATCGGGGAAGCGCACTTCGATGCGGCGGCCCTTCGGGTTCGCGACGTAGGGGATACGCACGGAAGCCGAACGGTTGCGTGCGGAGTAGGCAAGCTTCACCGGCGCTTCGAAGCCAGGCACGAGGCGTTTGTAGCTGTTGGTGCCGGGGTTCGTGATGGCGTTGAGCGCGCGAGCGTGCTTGATGATGCCGCCGATGTAGTACAGCGCGAAGTCGGACAGGCCCGCGTAGCCGTCACCGGCGAACAGGTTCTTGCCGTCTTTCCACACGGACTGGTGCACGTGCATGCCCGAGCCGTTGTCGCCGACGAGCGGCTTCGGCATGAAGGTGGCGGTCTTGCCGTAGGCGTTGGCCACGTTGTGCACGACGTACTTGAGCCAGATGGTCCAGTCGGCGCGCTGCACGAGCGTGGAGAACCTCGTGCCGATCTCGTTCTGCCCGGCGCCGGCCACCTCGTGGTGGAACACTTC
>DATJJL010000073.1:0-4783 GCA_035492155.1 Ramlibacter sp.
GGTGATGAAGCAGTTCGGCGAGCGCGGCATGGACAAGGCCGGCATCAAGCTGATCGGCACCGGCGACGTGACCGATGACGACCAGCTCAACGACATGGGCGACGTTGCGCTGGGCGTGGTCACCTCGCACCACTATTCGACCGCGCATCCGTCGGCGGCGAACAAGAAGTTCGTCGAAGCCTTCGAGAAGGCGAACCCCAAGATGCGCCCGAACTTCATGGCCGTAGGCGGCTACGACGGCATGCGCGTCATCTACGAAGCGCTGAAGAAAACCGGAGGCAAAGGTGGCGGCGATGCACTCCTCGCAGCGATGAAAGGCCAGATTTTCGAGAGCCCGCGCGGCCCGGTGTTCATCGACGCGCAGACGCGCGACATCGTGCAGAACATCTACCTGCGCAAGGTCGAGAAGAAGAACGGGCAGCTTTGGAACGTCGAGTTCGACGTGATCAAGGATGTGAAGGACCCCGGCAAGAGCAAATGACGCTGGATTGCGGGTCAAGCCCGCAATGACAAGTTCAAACCCATGCTGACCATTCTCTTCGACGGCATCGCCTACGGCATGCTGCTGTTCATCCTGGCCGTCGGGCTGGCGGTGACGATGGGCTTGATGAACTTCATCAACCTCGCGCACGGCTCGTTCGCGATGGTGGGCGGCTATGTCACGGTGATCCTGATGCAGCGCGCCGATGTGCCTTTCCTCGTGTGCCTGCCCATCGCTTTTGCCGTGGCGGCGCTGTTGGGCGCGGTGCTGGAGCCCACGCTGTACCGGCCGCTGTATCGCAAGCCGCACCTGGACCAGGTGCTGTTTTCGATCGGCCTGGTGTTCATGTCGGTGGCTGCTGTCGATTACTTCGCAGGCTCGACGCAGCAGATCATCCAGCTGCCCAAGTGGCTGAACGGCCGCACCGAAATCGGCAGTGACCCGTGGACGCTGGGCATGGGCCACTATCGCCTCTTCATCATTGCCGTGTGCGCGGCACTGACGGTGCTGTTGCAGTGGATCCTTTCCCGCACGCGCTTCGGCAGCCGCTTGCGGGCGTCGGTGGATGACCAGCGCGTCGCGGCGGGGATGGGCATCAACGTGAACATCGTGTTCCTCTCCACCTTCGCCGTCGGCTCGGGCCTCGCCGGGCTCGGCGGTGCGTTGGGTGCCGAGGTGCTCGGGCTCGATCCGTCGTTCCCGCTCAAGTTCATGATCTATTTCCTGATCGTCGTCGCCGTAGGCGGCACGTCGTCGATCACCGGGCCGCTGCTTGCCGCGCTGCTGCTGGGCATCGCCGACGTCGCGGGCAAGTACTACATCCCGAAGATGGGCGCCTTCATCGTCTACACGCTGATGATCGTGATCCTGCTGTGGCGCCCGCAAGGGCTGTTCTCGCGGCAAGGCGGCAAGGTGGCATGACGTCAGCAATCAAGCCGTGGGAGCCGGTGCTGTGGCTGCTCGCCTTCATCGTGCCCGTTGCGATTCCCGGTGAAACGCTGATCGTCAACGAGATCGCGATCGTCGCGCTCTTCGCCGTGTCGCTCGATCTGGTGCTCGGCTACTCGGGCATCGTGTCGCTCGGGCACGCCGCCTTCTTCGGGCTTGGCGCATACACCGCTGCGCTGTTTTGCAAACACGTCTCGCCCGATCCGCACATCGGTCTTCTCGTGGCGATGGCCGTCGCTGCCGTGGTCGGCTTTGCGGCGAGCTTCACGATCCTGCGCGGCTCGGACTTGACGCGCCTGATGGTGACGCTGGGCGTCGCGCTGATCCTGCTGGAACTGGCAAACAAGTTCGAGGACATCACCGGTGGCACCGACGGCATCCAGGGCTTGCAGTTCAAGCCGGTGCTGGGCCTGTTCGAGTTCGACCTCGCCGGGCGCGTCGCCGCGTACTACTCGCTCACTATCTTGCTGATCCTCTTTTTCGTCGCGCGCCGCATCGTTCACTCGCCCTACGGCGCGACGCTCAAGGCCATTCGCGACAACCGCCTGCGCGCGATGGCGATCGGCATTCCGGTGAATGCGCGTCTCGTGTCCGTGTACACCATCGCCGCTGCGATGGCGGGCGCAGCCGGTGCGCTATTCACGCAGACATCGGGCTTCGCATCGCTCGACGTGTTCGAGTTTCACCGCTCTGCCGATCTCATGCTGATGCTTGTGGTCGGCGGCACGGGCTGGCTGTATGGCGGCATCACCGGCGCGATCGTTTTCAAGGTGCTGCAGGATTTCCTCTCGTCGCAAACGCCGCAGTACTGGACGTTCTGGCTGGGCCTCTTTCTCGTCGTGCTCGTGATCGTCGGGCGCGACAGGCTTTTCAAGCCGTGGACATGGTGGAAGCGATGAGCGACATCGTCCTTTCCGCGCAGGGCCTGGTGAAGAAGTTCGGCGGCATCACGGCAACGAACAACGTGACGCTCAATGTGCGCCGCGGTGCGCGCCATGCGCTCATCGGCCCCAACGGTGCGGGCAAGACGACTCTGGTGAATCTCTTGACGGGTGTGCTCGCGCCGACCGAAGGCCGCATCGTGCTTCAGGGCGAGGACATCACGAAGCTCGCGCCATACAAGCGCGTGCGTCGCGGCATGGTGCGCACGTTCCAGATCAACCAGCTCTTCGCGTCGATGACGCCGCTGGAGACGCTGGCGCTTGTCGTTTCGCAGCAGCGCGGATTGGGCGCGAGCTTCTGGCGTCCGCTGGGCGCAAACGCCGAAATCGCCGAACGCTGCGAGCAACTTCTGCAGCAGTTCCATTTGGACGAGGTGATGAACCAGCGCACCGAACATCTTGCCTACGGCAAGCGCCGCCTGCTCGAGATCGCGATCGCGCTTGCATGCGAGCCGCGAGTGCTGCTGCTCGACGAGCCGGTCGCGGGCGTGCCGGCCGGCGAGCGCGAGGAGTTGCTGCAAACGGTGGCCGCGTTGCCCGCCGACGTCTCGGTGCTCTTGATCGAACACGACATGGACCTCGTCTTCAGCTTCGCCGACCGCATGACGGTGCTGGTGAACGGCGGCGTGCTGACCGAGGGCGATCCGCAAACCATTGCGAACGATGTCGACGTGAAGTCTGTCTATCTCGGTCACGAGCCGGAGGCTGTTCATGCCTGAGCTGCTTCGCGTCGACAAGCTCAGCGCCGGCTATGGCGAAGCGGTCGTGCTCAATGGCGTGTCGTTCTCGCTCGGCGAAGGCGAGACGCTCGCGCTGCTCGGCCGCAACGGCACGGGCAAGACCACGCTGATCAATACACTGGCAGGTGCGACGCGCAGGCACGCAGGCACGATCACCCTCGGCGGAAAGCCGCTTCACAGCTTGCCTTCACACATGCGCGCGGCTGCAGGCATCGGCTGGGTTCCGCAGGAGCGCAACATCTTCAAGTCGCTGACGGTGGAGGAGAACCTCACGGCCGTCGCGCGGCCCGGCGCGTGGAACGTCAAGCGCGTCTACCAGATGTTCCCTCGCCTCGAGGAGAGACGGAACAACCTCGGCACGCAGTTGTCAGGCGGCGAACAGCAGATGCTGGCCGTCGGGCGTGCGCTGGTCGTCAACCCGAAGCTGCTGCTTCTGGACGAGCCGCTCGAAGGCCTCGCACCGATCATCGTTGCCGAATTGCTGAGGGCCATCGAGCGCATCACGCGCGAAGAGGGCCTGGCCGCGATCGTCGTGGAGCAGCATCCGCAGGCGATCCTGCGCATTTCGCAGCGCGCCGTGGTGCTCGATCGCGGTACGGTGGTGCATGCGAGCGATGCGGGCGAGCTGCTCGCGTCGCACGAGCTGCTGGACAAGCTGCTCGGTGTGGCACGATGAGCGGATGCTGAATCGCAGGCAAGCCGCCTTCGCCATTGCGGCGCTGTCTCACACCGCATTCGCTGCGGACTGGCCCTCGAAGCCGATACGTGTCGTCGTGCCGTTTGGTGCGGGCGGCATCGCGGACCTCACGGCGCGTGCCGTCGGCGATGCGTTGTCCCAGCGGATTGGCCAGCCGGTCATCATCGACAACCGCCCCGGCGCAGGCGGCGTGACGGCGGGCGAGTTCGTCGCGCATGCAGCGCCGGACGGCTACACCTTGCTTCTCCTGAGCAATGGCACCGCGGTGAGCGCGGGGCTTTTCAATCATCTGCCTTTCGATGCGCAGAAAGACTTCGCGCCGGTCTCGCTGATCGGCGAGTTCGATCTGGGCATCGTCGTGCCGGCGAGTTCGCCTTTCAGGACATTGCAGGATTTCGTGAAAGCCGCGCACGACAAGCCCGGCAAGCTGAACATCGCCACAGTGGCAGTAGGCAGCACGCAGAATCTCGCGGCGGAACTGTTCAAGACGAAAGAGGGCATCGCCGCGCAGGTGGTGCCGTTCAACGGCACACCTGCAGTGATCGCCGCGCTTGGAGGAGGGCAGGTGGATGCAGCCATCGAAATCCTCGGGCCTGTGAAGCCGCACGTGACATCCGGCCGGCTGCGTGTGCTGTCGACGATGAAGCAATACGACGTGTCGTCGTGGAACGGCTTGGCCGCGCCCGCGAAAACGCCGCCCGCAGTCATCGACAAGTTGAATCGCGAAGTGAACGCAGTGCTCGCGATGCCCGCCTTGAAAGACAAGCTTGCGGCGCTCGAAGTGCAGGCGCGCGGGAGCACACCGCAGCAGTTGGGCGCGCTGCTGGACAAAGAGACGAAACGCTGGAGCGAGGTGATTGCCCGCGCCGGCATCCCGAAGCAGTAAGGAGACAAGGCATGAACATCAGACGCATCGGCCTCGTGGGTTACGGTGAGGTCGGCAAAATCTTCTCCAACGGCCTCAAGGCTCGCGCAG
>DATJJL010000074.1:0-2019 GCA_035492155.1 Ramlibacter sp.
AGAGGGCCGCTCGCTCGCGCAGATCTCGCACGCCTCGGTCGTGAGCGTGCTCAATTTTTTCCGCGAGAACGAAACCGTCTACATGGTGATGAATTACCTGGAGGGCGCAACGCTCCAGGATTTCATCATCACCGCGCGCGAGCTGAAAAAGCAGAAGGTCTTTCGCGAATCGACCATCCGCTCGCTCTTCGACGAAATCCTGCGAGGCCTGCGCATCGTGCACCAGCACAAGATGCTTCACCTGGATATCAAGCCCGCCAACATCTTCATCACCGACGACAACAAGGCCGTGATGATCGACTTCGGCGCCGCGCGCGAAGTGCTGTCCAAGGAAGGCAATTTCATCCGCCCGATGTACACGCCCGGCTTCGCGGCGCCCGAGATGTACCGGCGCGATTCGTCCATGGGCCCGTGGACGGACATCTACGCCATCGGCGCGTGCATCTACGCGTGCATGCAAGGCTACCCGCCCAACGACGCGCCGCAGCGGCTGGAAAAAGATCGCCTCGCGCTCGCGCTGTCGCGCCTTCGCGGCGTCTATTCGGACAACCTCATCGAAGTGGTCGAGTGGTGCATGTCGCTCGATCCGCTGTCGCGCCCGCAGTCCGTCTTCGCGCTGCAAAAAGAGCTCTCGCGCGAGGGCGAGCGCCGCTACACCAAGCTGTCGGTGGGCGAGAAGATGCGCCTGCAGTTCGACAACATGGTCTCCGACACCAAGAAGACCGTGACCCGCGCGACCAAATTCGGCGCGAAAGCAGCCAAGTGAAATTCTCCGTCTTCCAGATCAGCCGAAAGGGCGGCCGCGAAAAGAACGAAGACCGCATGGGCTACTGCTACACGCGCGAGTCGGGCCTGTTCGTCCTGGCCGACGGCATGGGCGGACACCCGGAAGGCGAAGTCGCCGCGCAGCTCGCATTGCAAACGATCTCGGCGCTGTTCCAGAAGGAAGCGCGGCCCGTCGTGCAGGACGTGACCGAGTTCCTGTCCACGGCGCTCATGGCGGCGCACCACCAGATCATTCGCTACGCGAGCGAAAAGGGCATGCTCGATACGCCCCGCACCACGCTCGTGGCGTGCATCGTGCAGGGCACGTCGGCCACCTGGGTGCATTGCGGCGATTCGCGCCTTTACGTCGTGCGCGACGGCGAGTTGCTCACGCGCACGCGCGACCACTCGTACCTCGAACAGCAGAACGCCGGCGTGATCAAGATGGACCGCGTGAATCGCAACATCCTCTTCACGTGCCTCGGTTCGCCCACCAAGCCGGTGTTCGATGTGACGGGCCCCGTCACGCTCCAGCAGGGCGACAGGATCCTGCTGTGCTCCGACGGCTTGTGGGGTACCGTGCAGGACAACGATATCGTCACCCGCCTTGCGAGCCTGCCTGTGGCCGAGGCCGTGCCGGACCTCGTCGAAACCGCGCTTCGCAATGGGGGCGAGCACAGCGACAACGTCACCATCGTCGCTTTCGAATGGGAAACGCCCGATTCGTTCGAAAACACGCACGGCGTATCGACCGACAGCATCAGCGACGGCGTGTTTGCTTCCACCATCCAGGCCGGCGTGCTCGACACGCTGGTGGACGACCTCGACGATGCCGCGATCGAACGCTCGATCGCCGAGATCAACGAGGCGATCCGCCGCTCGGCCGCCAAAAAAACCTGAGGTTCTTCCGATGACATTCGTTCGCAGCGGCGGCCGTGCCGCCGACCAGCTTCGTCCCGTCCGCATCACGCGCAACTACACCATCCATGCCGAAGGCTCGGTGCTCATCGAGTTCGGCGATACACGCGTGTTGTGCACGGCGTCCGTCGAAGAAAAGGTGCCGCCGCACAAGCGCGGCTCGGGCGAGGGCTGGGTCACGGCCGAATACGGCATGTTGCCGCGCGCGACGCACACGCGCGGCGACCGGGAAGCCGCGCGCGGCAAGCAAAGCGGCCGCACGCAGGAGATCCAGCGCCTTATCGGCCGCTCGATGCGAAACGTGTTCGACCTGAAGCTGCTGGGCGAGCGTTCCAT
>DATJJL010000075.1:0-6808 GCA_035492155.1 Ramlibacter sp.
GAGGACAGCGCGTGCAGGACGGCGTCGACACGCGCGACATGTGGTGGCTCCACTACGTCGCGCGAAAGATTTGACGCGTCACCCCTACTTCCTGTCGTCGCCCAGCGAGGGCAGCGGTGCGTCGCCGCTCGTTGTGAGCAGCCCCGCCTTCGAATACACGCCAAGCTTGTGGCGCGTGTCGGTGATGTCGAGGTTGCGCATCGTCAGCTGGCCGATGCGGTCCTTCGGCGTGAAAGGCGCGTTCTCCACCTTTTCCATCGACAGGCGCTCGGGCGCGTACGTGAGGTTGGGCGACTGCGTGTCGAGAAGCGAGTAGTCGTTGCCGCGGCGAAGCTCCAGCGTGACTTCGCCCGTGATCGCGCGCGCGACCCAGCGCTGCGCCGTCTCGCGCAGCATGATGGCCTGCGGATCGAACCAGCGGCCCTGATAGAGCAGGCGACCGAGCCTGCGCCCGTTGTCGCGGTACTGCTCGATCGTGTCCTCGTTGTGAATGCCGGTGAGGAGCCGCTCGTAAGCGATGAACAGCAGCGCCAGGCCCGGGGCTTCGTAGATGCCGCGGCTCTTCGCTTCGATGATGCGGTTTTCGATCTGGTCGCTCATGCCCAGGCCGTGACGCCCGCCGATCGCGTTGGCTTCGAGAATCAGCTCGACAGGCGAAGCGAAGGTCTTGCCGTTCAGCGCCACAGGCTGGCCGTCCTCGAAACGCACGCGCACTTCTTCGGCCTTGACCTGCACCTCGGGCTTCCAGAATGCGGCGCCCATGATCGGGTTCACGATCTTCATGCCGCTATTGAGGTTCTCGAGGTCTTTCGCTTCGTGCGTTGCGCC
The DNA here is from genome assembly GCA_035492155.1 of Ramlibacter sp. Lineage (GTDB taxonomy): Bacteria > Pseudomonadota > Gammaproteobacteria > Burkholderiales > Burkholderiaceae_C > Ramlibacter. The sequence goes on from DATJJL010000075.1 coordinate 829, forward strand.
GAGCATGTTGGAGTCGGTGGAATACGCCTTCTCCGCGGACATCTTGTACTGGAAGCCGTTGGCCTGCATGAACGCCGACATCTCCGCGCGGCCGCCAAGCTCGTCGATGAACTGCTGATCGAGCCAGGGCTTGTAGATTTTCAGCAGGGGGTTCGTGAGCAGGCCGTAGCGGTAGAAGCGCTCGATGTCATTGCCTTTGAAGGTGGACCCGTCGCCCCAGATATTGACGTCGTCCTCCTTCATCGCCGCCACGAGCATCGTGCCGGTCACCGCGCGGCCGAGCGGTGTGGTGTTGAAGTAGGTGATGCCTGCCGTGGAGATGTGGAATGCACCCGCTTGCAGCGCAGCGATGCCTTCGTGCGCGAGCTGCTGGCGGCAGTCGATGAGGCGCGCCTTTTCGGCGCCGTATTCCATCGCCTTGCGCGGGATCGCGTCGTAATCCGGCTCGTCGGGCTGGCCGAGGTTCGCGGTGTACGCATAGGGGATCGCGCCCTTTTTGCGCATCCAGTGCAGGGCGGCGGAGGTGTCGAGGCCGCCGGAGAATGCGATGCCGACTTTCTGGCCGGCGGGCAGGTGTTCGAGGATCGTGGACATAGAGAGGCGAAATTTTACCGGCCCCATGCAAAACGCCCGCGCGAGGCGGGCGTTGCGTGCCGGAAAGAGGCGATCTCAGCGATGCCAGTGGTGGCCGCCACCCCACACATAGCCCAGGGAGATGCTGACCGGCGGGTACCAGTAGGGCCGCGCGTAGTACGGATACGGCGCTGCGTACCCGTACGCCGGATATGCGTACGCCGGGTACACCGCGCTCGGTGTTTGCGGCGCATAGACCGGCGCGGGCCCAGCAGGGGCCGCAGCGACGGCTTCAGTGTCTTCGGGCGCCTCGTTCGCAGAAACCGGGCTGACCTGCAGGCGGATCGTCGGGCCCGGGTCGTACGGCATCTGGACGTTGAAGGTCTTGCCGGCGTATTCGTACTGCACGTTGTAGGCGACCGTGCGGTTCTCGTACGAGGTCTGCGTGGCGCATTGCTGCGCCATGGCCTGCTGCGGATATTCGCCACGGCGCTCGAGCGAATCACCCACCGCCGCACCGGCGACGACGCCGACTCCGGTGGCTGCGGCGCGGCCGAAGCCGCCGCCCACGCCATGGCCGAGCAGGCCGCCCACGATGCCGCCGATCACGGCGCCCGCACCCGAGCTCTGCGGTTGCACGGCGACCGGCTGCGGGTTGCACACCTGGCGCTGTACCGGTATTTGCTGGACGACCGGCGTGCTCGAGATCACCCGGCCGACTTCCTCGGCACCGGCGACGCCGGAAAACGCGAGGCCGATGAATCCCATTGCTGAAACCAGAACGGTCTTTTTCATCGCTGACTCCTTCACTTCATTCATGCTGAAATTTTAGGCAAAACCGGGCTGCCTCATCTTGCCCTAGCGTAAAGCCGCCGTAAAACCCTCTTCATCGAAGCCCACTGTGGACTTTGTGCCCCATTCAACGACCGGGCGCTTGATCACGCTGACGTTTTCGAGCATCAGTTGCCGTGCAGATCTCGCATCCGTCACACCTGATTGCACCGCCGCAGCGAGCTTGCGCCACGTTGTTCCCTGTTTATTGACCAGCTTCTGCCACCCGAGTTCCTCGACCCAGCGATCGAGATGCGTTGCGGGAACGCCTTCCTTCCTGAAATCGTGGAAGCTGTAGTCGACGTGATGCGCAGCCAGCCAGGCTCGCGCCTTCTTGACGGTGTCGCAGTTCGGGATGCCGTAGACGGTGATGCTCATTTTGCGATCTTAGACAATGCGGGCCATGAACACGCTTCAAGAGTGGCTCGCGCATTGCGAGCGGCTGCACCCCAAGACCATCGCGCTCGGCCTCGACCGGGTCAAGGCCGTGGCGCAGCGGATGAACCTCACGTTTTCATGCCCCGTCATCACAGTTGCGGGAACGAACGGAAAAGGTTCCACGTGCGCGATGCTCGAAGCGATCCTGTCGCAGGCCGGCTACAGGACGGGCGTGTACACGTCGCCTCACCTGGTGCATTTCGAGGAGCGTTGCCGCATCCACGGCGAAATTGCGAAGCCGGAGGAACTCGTGCCACATTTCGCGAAGGTGGAGGCCGCACGCGGCGAAACGCAGCTCACTTACTTCGAATTCACCACGCTCGCGATCATGAGCCTGATGGCAGCGTCGAGCCTGGATGTGGCCATCCTCGAAGTGGGTCTGGGCGGCCGGCTGGACGCCGTGAACATCGTCGACACCGATTGCGCGATCATCACCAGCATCGACATCGACCATGTCGAATTCCTCGGACCTGACCGCGAAAGCATCGGCCGCGAGAAGGCAGGCGTGATGCGCAAGGGCAAGCCCGCGGTCGTCGGCGACCCGGTGCCGCCGCAAAGCGTGATCGATCACGCGACGGAAATCGGCGCGGACCTGTGGCGGTTCGGGCACGACTTCAATTTCCAGGGCGACAAGTTGCAATGGGCCTGGGCCGGGCGCGGGCGGCGCTACGCGGGGCTCGGCTATCCGGCGTTGCGGGGGGCCAATCAATTGATCAACGCGTCGGGCGTGCTTGCCGCGCTTGAATCGCTGCGATCGAAACTCCCTGTCACGGCACAGGCCGTGCGCAATGGGCTGTCGATGGTGGAGCTGCCGGGCCGCTTCCAGATCGTGCCGGGCCAGCCTGCGCTCGTGTTCGACGTCGCGCACAACCCGCATTCGGTCGCGGCGCTCGCGGCCAACCTCGACGCGATGGGCTTTTATCCGGTCACGCACGCTGTCTTCGGCGCGATGGGCGACAAGGACCTCGCGCCGATGTTGAAAAAGGTCGGCCCCATCGTCGACCGCTGGTATTTCTGCGATTTGCCCACGCCGCGTGCCGAAACTGCCGCGCGCTTGCTTTCGCTCTGGGAGTCGGTCGAAACGCGCACGGATTCCCAGGCGAGCACCCACGCAAATCCGAAGGACGCTTTCGACTCGGCGATGGCCGCAGCGAACCCCGCTGATAGAATCGTCGTGTTCGGATCGTTCTACACGGTCGGGGGTGTGCTGAAGGACGGCGTGCCCCGCTTGCAAGCCAAACACGTCTGAATAACGGGCGCCCGCATGGCCTTCTTCAAATCGCGCAAAGGTGGGGACGAGCCCCACGTCGCTGCCCGTCAGGCCGAGAGCATCGAGGCCATGCGCCGCCGCGCGAAGCACCGCCTCATCGGTGCATCCGTGCTGGTGGTCATCGGCGTCGTCGGGTTCCCGCTTCTTTTCGACACGCAGCCGCGGCCGATTTCCGTCGACATCCCCATCGAAATTCCCGACCGCGACAAGGTCAAGCCCCTGGCGGTTCCGGCGCCTGCGCCCGCCGAAACTCCTGCATCGTCAGGGCCCGTGGCCCTTGCGCCGGCGCCTGCCGTGGCCGCGAGTGTTGCCAAAGCAGAGCCGGCGGTTCAGAAACCCGAGCCGAAGCCCGAACCCAAACCTGCGCCGAAGGCCGAGACCAGGCCCGCCGACGATGGTGCGAAGGCGCAGGCCCTGCTCGAAGACAAGCCGCTCGCGACAACGCCGGTCATCGCCGAAGGCCGCTTCGTGGTGCAGGTCGGCTCCTTCTCGGACAACGCCAAGGCACGCGAAGCCCGGCAAAAGCTCGAGCACGCCGGCATGAAAACCTACACGCAGGTCGTCGACAAGGACGGCAGGCGGCTGATCCGCGTGCGCGTCGGGCCGTTCGAAAGCCGGGCCGAGGCCGAGAAAGCCGCGCAGCGCGTCAAGGGGATGGATTTGCAGGCAGCCATCCTCACCTTGTAAGTGGGAATGGCGCCGCTGGACTGGGTGTTCGCAGGAATCCTTGCAGCGTCGCTGCTGCTGGGCGCCTGGCGAGGCCTCGTGTACGAGGTGCTGTCGGTCGTGAGCTGGATCGCGGCGTTCGTGCTGGCGCAGGTGTTTGCACCGGACATCGCCCGTTGGCTGCCGATGGGGCAGACGGCGCAGCCGCTGAAGTACGCGGCGGCTTTCCTGCTGGTGTTCATCGGCGTGGTGTTCGCGGGCGGGCTGCTCGCATGGGGAACAAAGAAGCTCGTCGAGGCGGTGGGCTTGAGGCCCATCGACCGCGCACTGGGCGCGGGCTTCGGCCTCGTGCGCGGTGCGCTGCTGTTGATGGCGATCGCGATCGTCGTCAACATGACGCCGCTGAAGCAGGGCGAGTGGTGGACGGAATCGAAGGGCGCGGTGATCTCCACCGCGGCCGTGAAGCAATTGAAGCCTGTGTTGCCCGAGCGGTTCGGGCAATACTTGCCAGGCTAGTACCGGGGTGAAGTGCCATGTGTGGAATCGTCGGCGTCGTCGGTAATGCGCCAGTCAACCAGCTGATCTACGACGCGCTGCTGCTCTTGCAGCATCGCGGCCAGGATGCCGCCGGCATCGTCACGCAGCAAGGGCGAAAGTTCTTCATGCACAAGGCCAAGGGCATGGTGCGCGACGTCTTTCGCACGCGCAACATGCGCGCCTTGCCCGGCAACGCGGGTCTGGGCCAAGTGCGTTATCCGACTGCGGGCAACGCGTACAGCGAGGAAGAGGCCCAGCCGTTCTACGTGAACGCGCCTTTCGGCATCGTGCTCGTGCACAACGGCAACCTCACCAACGCGCAGGCGCTGAAGGCCGAGCTTTTCACCACCGACCATCGCCATATCAACACCGAGAGCGATTCGGAGGTGCTGCTCAACGTGTTTGCGCACGAGCTCGAAAAGACCACGCGCGGTGTGAAGCTCGTGCCCGAGGACGTGTTCAAGGCAGTGGCAGCCGTGCACAAGCGCGTGCGCGGCTCGTACGCAGTGGTCGTGCTCATCGCCGGCCACGGTGTTGTGGCATTCCGCGACCCTTATGGCATCCGTCCGCTGTCGCTCGGCCGCAGCAGCGAGGGCACAGTGATGGTGGCCAGCGAATCGGTCACGCTCGAAGGCACGGGCCACCAGCTCGATCGGCATGTGCAACCCGGCGAGGCCGTGTTCATCGACCTCGAGGGCAAGGTGCATGCGAAGCAGTGTGCGAGCCAGCCCAAGCTTTATCCCTGCATCTTCGAGTTCGTTTACCTTGCGCGGCCCGACTCGGTGCTCGATGGCATTTCGGTGTACCAGGCGCGATTGAACCTGGGCGAGTCGCTCGCCAAGCGTGTGATCTCCACCGTGCCCCCGCAGGACATCGACGTGATCATCCCGATCCCGGAATCGAGCCGGCCGAGCGCGATGCAATGCGCGCAGCTGCTCGGCATTCCGTACCGCGAAGGCTTCGTGAAGAACCGTTATGTGGGCCGCACGTTCATCATGCCGGGCCAGGGCGTGCGCAAGAAGTCGGTCAGGCAGAAGCTCAACGTGATCACGAGCGAGTTCAAGGGCCGCAACGTGCTGCTGGTGGACGATTCCATCGTGCGCGGCACGACCAGCCGCGAGATCGTGCAGATGGCGCGCGAGGCCGGCGCGAAGAAGGTGTACCTTGCCAGCGCCGCGCCGCCGGTGCGCTTTCCGAACGTTTACGGCATCGACATGCCGACATCGACCGAGCTCGTCGCACACGGCCGCACCGTCGAGGAAGTGCGTGAGATCATCGGCTGCGACGCGCTGATCTACCAGGACGTCGAAGGCATGAAGCGCGCGATTGGATCATTGAACACGAAGCTCGACGGCTTCGATGCATCGTGCTTCGACGGCGTGTATGTGACGGGCGACGTGAACCCCGACGACATCGAAAAAATCAACGAGGCGCGCGTGGGCCAGGAAGACCCGCTGGACGAAGACACGTCGCGCCTCGCACTCCCCAACGCAGAGGACGCGTGACTTGAAGAACAAAGCACTGCCGCCCAGCCTGCATCGCGAGACACTCGCGCTGCGCGCCAGCATCGAGCCCAGCCAATACGGCGAACATTCCGAAGCGATCTTCCTCACGAGCGGCTTTGTGCAGCCCGATTCGGAAACGATGGCGCATCGTTTCGCGAAC
>DATJJL010000076.1:0-2812 GCA_035492155.1 Ramlibacter sp.
GCGAAGGCAAAGCTGATGCCGCCGGTCATCAACACGACCGCGGCGATGCGAATAAAGATGAGGTATGGATGGTCCCGGCCCATGGCGATCACTCTCCCGCAAGTAGAACGCCTGAGCTCGCGAAAAGATGGATAACGGAAGGTAAAGCGCAAATGGTGCGCGGCGTTTTTTTGTAATGCGCTGTAAAGCGCTGCGCCTGCGCGTGAAAAATTCCTGCCCTTCAGCGAAACGCCGTGAGGTCCGCGCGAATCCAGTCGATGAACGCGCGCGTGCGGGCAGGCAGCAGGCGCGCATGCGGATAAACGACATGGATCGGCCACAACATCCGTTCGAAGTTTTCCAGCACGACCTTCAGCTTTTTCTGCGCGATGAAAGGCGCAACCTGGTAGGACAGGAACATCCCGAAGCCCGCGCCGTCTGCGCACGCTTGCACCGCGGGCAGCACGTGATTGAACTCGAGGTTGCCCGACACCTCCACGCGGAACGTGCGGCCCTTCTCCTGGAAGCCGCCCCACGACGAGCCGCTGGCGGTGCGGATGCAATTGCGCTGCTGAAGCTCTCGCGGGTGCTTGGGCGTGCCGTGCTTGCGCAGCAAGGCCGGGTGCGCGACGACCACGCGCCGCACATGGCCGAGCGGCACTGCGACGAGCGAAGAATCTTCGAGGTGCCCGATGCGCACCGCGAGATCGATGCCTTCGTCGATCAGGTTCGTGATGCGATCGAGCAGCAGCACGCTGCAGCGCATCCGCGGGTGCGCTTGCAAAAAACGCGTGACGCTGGGCGCAACGTGCATCTGCCCGAAGAGCACCGGCGCCGTGATGGTGAGGTGCCCGGCAGCTTCGCGCACGCCGGCGGAAAGCTGCGCCTCCGATTCGTCCACGGCGGCGAGCACCTGGCGGCAGTTCGCCAGATGTTGCTTGCCGTCCTCGGTGAGCGTGATGCGCCGTGTGGTGCGATGAAAAAGGCGCACGCCCAGCTCGGCTTCGTACGCGGCGAGCGATCGCACGACTGCGGGCAAAGATAGCTTCAGCTCGCCCGCCGCGCGCGTGAGGCTTCCCTCGTCGGCGATCCGCACGAAGGTCTGCATGGCCTTGAACTTGTCCATTACTGCATATTTTGCAGTAGTCCAGTGCAGGTGGCGCCATTTATTCCACCCTCAGCCCGGCCCAGAATGCGCCGATCCCAACGAAGGAGACCGTGATGATCCAGCTTTATCGAATGGCGCTGTCCGGCCACTGCCACCGTGTGCAACTGTTCCTGTCGCTGCTCGGGCTGCAGTTCGAGATGATCGACGTCGACCTCGCGAAGGGCGCGCACAAGTCACCCGAGTTCCTCGCGATGAACCCGTTCGGGCAAGTGCCCGTGCTGCGCGACGGCGACGTGACGCTCGCCGATTCGAACGCGATCCTCGTGTATCTCGAAGCGAAGTACGCGCCGGGGCGCTGGCTGCCGCGCGACCCCGTCGGCGCCGCGCGCGTGCAGCGCTGGTTCTCCATCGCAGCAGGCCCGCTGGCTTTCGGGCCGGCGGCCGCGCGCGTGGTGCACGTCTTCGGGCGCAACGACGACTGCACGCCGCTGATCCTGCGCGCCAACCAGTTGCTCAAGGTGATGGATGGCGAATTGGCGAAAGAGCCCTGGCTCGCGGGGCAGCAAGCCACGCTGGCCGACATCGCGAACTACAGCTACATCGCGCACGCACCGGAGGGCAACGTGTCGCTCGAGCCGTATCCCAATGTTCGCGCATGGCTCGCACGCATCGAAGCCTTGCCCGGCTTCGTCGGCATGGCGAAGTCCAAAGTGGCGCTTTCGGCCTGAGGTCGCGATGGGCGCATTCCACGAAGGCGAACAGGCCGTGCAGGCTTTGGCGGGCGTGCGCGAACGGTTTGCCGCAACGGGTGCGCCCTTCCTGCGCGACTACATGCCCGAGCAGCACCGCGAGTTCTTTGCGCTGCTTCCGTTCCTGTTGGTGGGCAGTGTTCAGGCAGATGGCCAGCCATGGGCATCGGTGCTCGCGGGTCCGCCCGGCTTTGCGCGTTCACCCGATCCGCGCCTGCTGGATGTGCGTGCGTGGCCGCAGGAAGACGACCCACTCGCCCAGGCGCTCAAGCCGGGCGCGCCCATCGGGCTGCTCGGCATCCAGCCGCACACGCGAAGGCGCAACCGTTTGAATGGGCATGTCGAGTACGCCGACGGCAAATCGTTCGGCGTGCACGTCGACCAGAGTTTCGGCAACTGCCCGAAGTACATCCAGGCCCGCGAGCCGCGCTTTACCGGCAAGCGCGACCAGCGACCACACGTCGTGCGCATGCGCAAGCTCGACGACGCTGCGCAGCAGCTTGTGCGCAGCGCCGACACCTTGTTCGTCGCCACATCGCACCCGAAAGCGATGGCCGGTGGCTCACCCGAACAAGGCATCGATGTCTCGCATCGCGGCGGCAAGCCTGGATTCGTGCGCGTGGACGACGGCGCGGTGCTCACGCTGCCCGATTTCACCGGCAACTCGTACTTCAATACGCTGGGCAACATCGCTCTCGAGCCGCGCTGCGGCCTGCTTTTCATCGACTATGAAACCGGCGACACGTTGCAGGTCGCCGCGCGCGCGACGATCGTCACGCAAGGCAAGGAGCTCGCATCCTTGCGTGGCGCACTCCGCCTGCTGCGGCTGGAGATCACGCAAGCCATTCGCGCGGAAGCTGCCTTGCCCATCGCGTGGGGTCCCGCCGAGCTGTCTCCTGTCCTGGAGAACACCGGAACCTGGTAGCCTGCGGTCGCGCAAGCCGGCGTGTTTATCATGCGCGCATGACAAGCACGT
>DATJJL010000077.1:0-8731 GCA_035492155.1 Ramlibacter sp.
GGCTTTCATGTGATTGAGCAGCATCTGCCACACGGTGGGCACGCCGGCCGAATACGTGACGCGCTCGTTTTCGATCAGCTCGTAGACGGACTTGCCGTCCAGCTGCGCACCGGGGAAGACAAGCTTCGAGCCGGCGAGCGCAGCCGAATAAGGGATGCCCCATGCGTTGACGTGGAACATCGGCACGACAGGCAGGATCGCGTCGCGCGCGGAGATTCCCATCACATCGGGCAGCGCAGCGGCGTAGGCATGCAAGATGGTGGAGCGATGGCTGTACAGCGCCGCCTTCGGGTTGCCTGTGGTGCCGCTCGTGTAGCACATGCTCGAGGCCGAGTTCTCGTCGAACGACGGCCAATCGTAGGTGGAAGGCTGTCCCGCGATCCAGTCCTCGTAGGCGACGAGATTCGGGATGCCGGAGTCCTTCGGCAGCTTCGCGGCGTCGCACAGCGCGACGAACTTCTTGATGGTCGTCGTCTTCGAATGGACCGCCTGCACGATCGGCAGGAAGGTGATGTCGAAGCACAACACCTGGTCCTCGGCGTGGTTGGCGATCCAGGCGATCTGGTCGGGATGCAGCCGCGGGTTGATGGTGTGCAGCACGCGGCCCGAGCCGCTGACGCCGAAGTAAAGCTCCAGGTGCCGGTAGCCGTTCCACGCAAGCGTCGCCACGCGGTCGGAAAACAGCAGGTTCGTCGCGTCGAGCGCATTGGCGACCTGCTTCGCGCGCGAAGCAACGTCACGCCAGGTGTAGCGGTGGATGTCGCCCTCGACCCGGCGCGAGACGATTTCGGCGTCGCCGTGGTGGCGCGAGGCGAAGTCGATCAGCGAGGAAATGAGAAGCGGCTGTTGTTGCATCAGGCCGAGCATGGCGTCTCCGTTTTCTTTAAAGGTAGTGGATTCTGATTCGGAAAGTCTGCGATGAAGCGATCCAGGCGCGCAAGGGGGTCGGTCAAAAGACAGCAATGCGCTCCTCTTGCATGCCGGGCGCGAAAGGAATTGAATGTCGCCATGGGCGATGCTCCAAGCCATTCGGCCGCCTGGTTGCGAGGCGTGGTGCATTTGTTTGCCTCGCAAGGCGTCGATACCGCAGCACTACTGGCGGAAGCGGGGATCGACCCGGAGCGTCTCAAACATTCGCACGAGCGATTCGCACTCGGCGACGTGAACCGGCTTTGGGAGCTGGCCGTCGCGAAGACAGGCCAGAAAACTCTGGGCCTCGACCGGGCGCTTGCCCGCAGGCACACCCACTTCAACCTCGCCGAGCAGGCCATGTGGTCCAGCCCCGACCTGCTGGCGGGCCTCACGGTGCTGTCGCAATACCTTCACCTCATCGTCGATGCTTCCACCTTCGACATGGTGGCCGATCGCGGCGACCGCTGGCTGGTGCTTCACCACAGCGCGGATGGCGCCAGCCCGAGGCAGCGAGTGGAGTTCGCGATGTTCGCGCTCTTGCTGCTGTGCCAGCGCGTCACGCGGCACGAGCTGCGGCCGCTCGTCGCGGAATTCAGCTTCCCGGAGCCGGCGGATTACCACCCGTATCGCATGTCGTTCCACTGCCCGCTGCGTTTCGGCCAGCCGGCGAACCGCATGCGGTTCTCGAAGGACGACTTGCAGCTTCCGGTGATCGGCGAAGGCGAATCGCTTTTTGCGATCCAGGACCACGTGATCGAGGCGCGGCTGGCGCGCTCGGGCCGGGGCCTGACGGCCTATCGCGCCGCCGAGGAGATGATCCGTCACCTGCATCTGGGCGAGCCGAAGCGCGAGGATCTCGCCCGCCGGCTCGGACTCACGGATTCGACTTTCGAAAAGCGGATCAAGTCGGAGAGCAACACGTCCTTCGAACAGTTGCTGGACAGCGTTCGCCGCGAACTCGCCGAATACTACTTGCGCCAGGCCGGCTACACGCCTTCGATGGTGGCCAACCTCCTGGGCTGGGAAAACGTCGCGCAGCTGACAGCTGCGTGCAAACGCTGGTTCGGCGTGAATGTCACTGAAGCCCGGCACAGCGCATCGGGCGAACTCGCCTCCGCGCCCGGTCAGCTTTCGGGACGGAAATAGAGCGTCACCGTCGTGCCCGCGCCGACGGTGGAATCGATCTCGATCGAGCCGCCGATGGACTGCATGACGCGGTGGCAGAACATCAGGCCCATGCCGCTGCCGCCCGAATGCCCTTTGGTGGTAACGGGTTCGCGCGTGAGCTTCGCGAGCACGTCGGGCGCGATGCCGGGGCCGTTGTCGATGAAGCTCATCCATGGGCGACGGCGGCCGTCGGATTCGACGGCGACCTCGACCATCAGCCGCGCATCCGGCATGCCGCGCATGGCTTGCAGCGCGTTTTTCACGAGGGTGCACAGCACGAGATAAAGCAGATCGCGCCGGCCGGGCAGGTTGAAGTCCTTCAGGATCCGGCTGGCGAGGTGCCCGCGCTCGTGGTCCTCGAAAGGGAATTCATCCATCAGCGCCTCGACGAGTGACCTGGCTGTGACGGATTGCGCCGCAGAGCCCGGGTACGCATCGCGGGCGGACTGCACGAAGGTCGAAACGAGCGATTGGCAATAAAGCGCACGGCGCTCGGCGCGTTCCAGCGCGGCGAGCAGCTCGCCCGCATGTTCCTCGGAAAACCGCGCGGCGCCGGGCGATTCTCCTGGCGCCTGGGGCTGGTAGCGGGAAGCAACGAGGTTCACGCAGCCACGCACCGTGGCCAGCGGTGTGTTCAGCTCGTGCGCGAGGAATCCCAAGGTTTCACGCAGCGCAGCGACGCGGTTTTCGTTCATCGCGCGCTCGAGCGCGTGCGTGCGAAAAAGCTGCAGCGCTTCGCGAAGCGCCTCTCGCGTGAGCTGCTCGTCCAGCGGCTTTTCGAGGATGCGCAGCACCCTGCCCTGGTTGACCGCCGCGATCGCGACATCTTTCTCCGCGTAGGCGGTTGCGAGCAGGCGCACGAGATGCCGGTAGTCGCGCTGCACGGCACGCAGCAGCTTCATGCCATCGCGTTCGGGCATGCGGTAGTCGGTGACGAGCACCGCGAACTCCTGCCCGCGTTTGGCAAGGATGTCGAGCGCCTCGCCGGCGCCGTCGGCCGTCACGACCTTGAATTCATCGCCGAAGACCCGGGCGAACCACTTGCGCGAGGTCGCTTCGTCGTCCACGAACAAGACGGCCTCGGCGGCCGGAGCTGGAAAAGCCATCGCGAATCAGGTGTTGTTTTGTCCGATGCTCGCCGAAGCGGCATAAGTCTTCAAGGCCTTCTCGGTTTCGGCTGAGAGCGTGGCGATCTGCCTCACCCAGCCGGTCTCCTGCGGCCACGCCTGGCTTTCCACCATGGGCACATAGACACGCCGAACCGACTGGTAGAGCGCCTGCGCGCCGGCTTCGCCGCTCATCCCGAGCAGCGAATGCAGTGTATCGACGCACGCGCGGAAATCCTCTTGCGCGAATTGGCGCTGCAGCTTCCCGACGAGCCCGGCGATCTCGGGGAGGTAGTCGTCCAGCAGCTCGCCGAGCATGCCGATGCGGCCATAGCTTTCGAGGCGTTCGGTATTGAGGAGCTGGTCGGCCGGCCCGGCGGCAACGAGGCTCAGCGTTGGCTTGAGCGGCGCATCCGACGCCGCGCCCGAGAAGGCTTTCGTCAGTTTTTCGTAGAGCACATTGGCCTCGACGGGCTTGGTGATGAAGTCGGTCATGCCTGAGGCCTGCGCCGCGCGGACCGTGACTTCGTCCGAGCGCGCCGTCAGCGCGATGATGGGCACCTCGCCCGGCGACGGATCAAGTGCGCGAATGGCGCGCGCCGTTGCGAGTCCGTCCATGCCCGGCATGTTGATGTCCAGCAAGATGGCATCCCAGTGGTCGCCGGCACGGATTTTTTCGAGCGCGGCCTCTCCATGGTCCGCCTCCACCACGACCGCGCCGCCATGCTTGAGATAGACCGCGACCGCCTTGCGGCTGTGCGCGCTGTCGTCGGCCACGAGGATCCGCTTGCCCGCAATCGCGATGGGCCGCCGCGCCGCCTTGGCGTGATCGACGCCATCGATGATGCCCTGCAAGAGCTGCACACGGCTGGCCGGCTTGCTCACGAACCCGTCCATGCCCGCCTTGCGCGTCTTGACATTGGCCAGGTGCGGCGGATCGCTCGTGTGCGCGACGATGGGGACGTCAGTGTTCAGCGGCGCCTGGCCCGACCGCACGCGCTGGGCCATGTCGTAGCCGTCCATCACTGGCATGTTCAGGTCGAGCAGCACGAGCTCGTAGGATTCCTGCATAAGTGCGTCTAGCGCGCGCTGGCCGTCGCCGGCTTGGTCGATGATTGCGCCCAGTGCCTTGAGCTTGTAGCTCGTCGTGAGCCTCTGGGCCGCGTCGTCGTCGACCACCAGGATGCGGCGCCCTGCCAGCACGGACTTGGCGCGCTGCAGGAGCTCGGCTTCGTGTTCGCGAGCCCGGGCCGGATCGAGCGAGGGGAAATGCAGGTCGAATTGCGCGAATTCGCCGCGCACCGATTGGCAAGTGATGTCGCCGCCGAATGCGCGCATGACTCGCCGGCAATAGGCGAGCCCAAGCCCCGTGCCGCCGGACTTGTCCGCCGTGACGAACGGCTGGAACAGCTGGCTCATCACATCACCGGTGATGCCCGGCCCGGTGTCTCGCACCTGGATCTGGGACTTGTCGATGCGGATCGTGACCTGCATGTCGGGATGCGTCGGCACGTAATGCAGCGCATTCTTGAGCAGGTTGAACAGGACAAAGAAGTACGCGGTTTCGTCGCCGCGGAACATGAAATCTTCCACCACATCGACGTGAACGCGCTCGCGCAGGTAATCGTTTTCGAATCCGTATTCGCGAAGCGCGCGGGCCGTTGCCTCCGAGGCGGACAGCATCTTGAAGGAGGCGCTGTCGGGCGTCCTCGCACTGACTTCGTCGAGCGTCATCGACACGACCTGCAAGCCGCGCTGCACCGCCCGCTCGCCCAGTGCGAGTTGGCGGTACAAGGTGTCCAGCGCCGACGAGGCCAGCGCATGCGAGACCGAGCGCGCAACCGGCAGCGGCAGCAAGTCGGCGATCGCACGGAAACTTTGTTGCACCTGCCCGAGCGGATGGCGCATTTCATGGGCGATCGAGCCGGCAAGCGCGGTCAGCGCCTCGAACCGTTCGGCTTCGATTCGCCGCTGCGTATCCTTGAAGAGACTGGCGCAGATGATCACCAGCATCAATGCCGGGACACGCCCTATGTAATCGACGGGCATCTGCGGATGCGGCGTGGTGAGGATGTAGCCGCCGACCGCAAGCAAGGTGCCCAGCACCAGCTGGACGACGGTGTTGCGCCAGTCCGTCAGCAGGATCAGGAAGATCACCGTCATGAACGTGTTCGCGACGGACACCACGCCGCCACCGTTTTTCAGCGATTCGAAGATGAAGAAGAACGGCAGCCCGTACAGAACGGTGCAGTATGACCACAGCAGGTAGTAGCGACGCAGGCGCTGGGGCCAATGGTCGCGCAGACCCATGGCCAGGAACGAGAGCCCCCCGATGGCGCGCAGCAGCGCACTGTCGTACGGGTGCGTGCTCTTGAAATGCTGCAGGAGATAGAAAAGCGGGAAACCCACCGCGCCTGCAAAACCGGCGAACTTCAGGAAGGGCCGGTTGTGGCTGTAGTAAGACTTGAACTCGTCAGCGAGGCGCGTCACGAGGAACACGGTGTTCTCCTCAATCGTGGAGGCGGGCGACCTGGTCCAGCAGCTGGCCGGTGAGGAACAGCGTCGTCTTCGCAACCTGCAGGACCTGTTGCTGCTGCTGCGGCGTGGTGACGAATTCGCGAAGTGCCTGCTCGACCTGTGCCGCGTGGCCCACATCGGCCTGAATGTGGCTCGAGAAGAACGTCATGTTTTCCTTGCGCAGCGAAAGATCGGACGCGATCTTTTTCAGCCAGCCATCGATCTGCGCATAGGAGCTTTCCGCCCAGAAGCTGTAGCCAAGCCGCGGCACCGGCCCGTAGCGCAGCGCGACGGAATAGAGGTAGCCGATGAGTGCCTCCGTCGCGGGCAGAGGAGGCTTGGCGAGATCTTCCTCGCGAAAGAGTTCGACGCTTTTCAAGTCGCGCACCGCCATCCATTCATGCCCCAGCTCCTCGGTGGCATGACGGTAAACGAACTTCAGGAGCTTCTCGGGTGCGTCGACGAAGGCGCACACGGCCTGGTTCGTCGAGTTGTGGCGCGTGTAGTGATACACCTGCATCATCATCTCGCGGTAGATCTCGCGGCTCACCGGCCGTTGCGTGAGCCTTTGATGGAACGCACCTTGGCGGATCCGCTCCCATTCCGCGTTTACGGCCGCCTGCAATGAATCGATGAACTGGTCTTGCATTGAAATTACTCCTTGTGTCGTTCGCTCATGACAGCAGCGCCGCTTGCGGCGCAAGGGCGGTGTGGACCCGCGTGAGCGGGCCCTGGATGAGCGTATAGCTTTTGTTGGCGCCCTCCAGCGGCACGTTCTGCGCCAGGAGGGTAAAACCGATGCGACGGTAAAGGCGACCGAGCACATGGATGCAAGAGCCCACGAGCGTCTGGCAATCGGTGTACTGAATGAGGTAGGTGGTGATCAGGTGCAGGCAGCGGCGCAGTACCTCTTGACCGGCGCGATATTCGGGCAGAAGGACGAGCCGGCCGGCATCCCACGCGCCGGGCCAGCGCTCGCGGAAATCGGGTGCGACACCAGCGAGAAGTTTCTCGGTGAGCGTGATGTCGTGGATCGCAGGGGTCATGCGAATGGTGCCGATGATCCGGTCTTCAATCTCGAACGCGAAAACCAGGCTGAGCCTGTCTTTTTTTTTTCGTGCAGGGCGAACTCCGGGTCCGCGAGCATGGCGGCAGCCAGGTCGATCTGCGAGCGCATCGGCACGATCTGCTCGATCTCGTCTCCCACAAGCCTGCGCAGCCGCAATTCATCGAGCGGAATGTCTTCCTGTGCCACCGAGTGTGGCACCGACGTCCACACCGGCGCAGTTGGCATGCCGGCGCTCGGCAGCGCCTGTGTTTCCTCGTTAGGCACAATGGCTGAAATCATGAACATTCCTCGTGAGTTGGAGAGCGAATTGCCTTCGATTCTGCCGGTGGGTCAACGATGGGCTGGCCGCACCCCTGTCAACATTGACAGGGCAGAAACCCCAAGAGGGGGAAAATAGGCTAAGCGCGCTAGACACTAAGACTTCTGTATGCCCACCCCGGAGACGATCGCCAGATGAACCAAGCTGCAGTTGCAGCGCCTCGCGTGCATGACTTGGGTGTCCCTTGGCGGGAAAGCTTCGCCGCGTTGGGCCCGGCTTTCTTCACCGAATTACAGCCGGTGCCGCTCGATGCCCCCTATCTTGTCGTGGCGAACGAAAACTTGGCCCGCGAGCTTGGGATCGATTTATCGGGCATTCGTTCTGCCGAAGGCATCCAGGCCCTCACGGGCAACCTGCCGATCGCTGGCACCCGGCCACTCGCGAGCGTCTATAGCGGCCACCAATTCGGCGTGTGGGCCGGCCAGCTTGGCGATGGGCGCGCAATCCTGCTTGGCGAAATGCTCACGCCCGCGGGGCTGCAGGAGGTGCAATTCAAAGGGTCGGGGCGCACGCCTTATTCGCGCATGGGCGACGGGCGCGCCGTCCTGCGATCCAGCATCCGCGAATTCCTCGGCTCCGAAGCGATGTACGGACTGGGCATCCCCACAACGCGCGCTTTGGTCGTCACCGGATCCGATTCGCCGGTGCGGCGCGAGGAAATCGAGACCGCTGCTGTCGTCACGCGCGTGTCGCCCTCTTTCATCCGCTTCGGCCACTTCGAGCATTTCTCGGCGCGCGGCATGCACGGCGAGCTGCGCACGCTGGCCGATTACGTCATCGACCGCTTCTATCCCGATTGCCGCGGGAGCGGAAAATTCGCCGGCAATGCATATGCCGCCCTGATCGAACAGGTCAGCGAACGCACGGCCGCGATGGTGGCGCAATGGCAGGCGGCGGGCTTCTGCCATGGCGTGATGAACACGGACAACATGAGCATCCTGGGCCTGACGATCGACTACGGCCCGTTTCAGTTTCTCGACGCATTCGATCCGGGCCACATCTGCAACCACAGCGACGAGCAAGGCCGCTACGCCTACAACCGCCAGCCCAATGTCGCGTACTGGAATCTCTTTTGCCTCGGCCAGGCACTGCTGCCGCTGATCGAGGACCAGGACCTGGCGTTGGCAGCTCTTGAGTCATACAAGACTGTGTTTCCGCGCGAGCTCGAAGCGCGCGCACGCGCCAAGCTCGGCCTTGAAGGCGAACACGAGGGCGACCGCGAGCTCATCGAGGCAATCTTCAAGCTGCTCGCTCAGGACAAGGTCGACTACACGATCTTCTGGCGGCGCCTGTCGCGCCATGTCGCGGGCGAAACCGAAGAGCTCGTTCGCGATCTCTTCCTCGATCGTGAAAGTTTCGACGCGTGGCACCGACAATACATGGCACGTGAACCGGTCGCCGTTGGAATGCTCCGGACCAACCCCAAATTCGTTCTTCGCAACCACCTGGGCGAGATCGCCATCCGGCAGGCAAAGCTGAAGGATTTTTCCGAAGTCGAGGCGCTGCTGCACGTGCTGCAGTCGCCGTTCGACGAGCATCCCGATCACGAAGACAAGGCCGGCTTTCCGCCCGATTGGGCGCAACACATCGAAATCAGCTGCTCCTCATGAAAGACATCCTGAATTTCCCGATCCAGAAGAC
>DATJJL010000078.1:0-8229 GCA_035492155.1 Ramlibacter sp.
GACGAGTGCTTCCACTCCGAGAGCATGAAGGGCCCGGTGCCCACCGGGTGGGCCATGATGTCGTCGCCGTATTTTTCCACCACCTCGCGCGCGACGATGCCCAGGATGCCCGGGTCGGCGATCGTCTGCACGAAGCGCGGGCGCGATACGCCGAGCTTGAACTGCACGGTGTAGCGGTCCAGCGCCCTGATGCCCTCGACTTCCGAGTCGTAGTCGAACTTGCCTGTCTTTTCCGCCTTTGCTGCCAGCGCGGGAAGGCCGAGGATCTTTTCCTCGTCGAGCGAAGAAAGCGACGGGCTGCGCGTCTTCGGGTCGTACACGCGCTTGAACGTGTACACCACGTCTTGCGCCGTGAGCTCGCGCCTCTTGCCGCCGAAGGCCGGGTCGTCCGCGAAGTACACGCCGTGCTTGACGTGCACCGTCCACGTCTTGAAATCCGGCGAGACCTCGGGCATGCCCTCTGCGAGCACGGGCCGCACTTTCGTCGGCCTGGTGATGTACGTGTAGTCGTACAGCGTCTCGAAGATATTGCCGGTCACTGTGCGCGAATACAAATCGGAAAGCTGCTGCGGATCGAAGCCCGTCTCGGCGATGAGGAAAGCGTAGCGGAACACCTTTTCCTGCACGGGAGGTGCCGTCTGTGCATGCGCGGCAGAACCGGCACTGAAGGCGACGAGGGCGGCGCAAAGCCAGTGAGTCGTTCGCATGGCTTGCATCCTTACTGCTTCGGCGCCTTGGCTGTGTCGATGTCCACGTATTTCCACCAGGCGCGCGAGAAGGGATGGCGCCGGTAGTTCTCCACCCAGGGCTGCCACATGTCCGTGACGATCCGGTGGGTGACCGTCTTCAGCGGCATGTACGCGATCGCGATGCGAACGCATTCGCGCACGACGGCGTCGCGCTCGGGGCCGTCGGGCAGCAGCAACTGCTTTTCGTACAGCTGGTCGTAACGCGCGTTCTTGAAGCGCGCGAGGTTTTGCTCGCCCGCCGATTTTCCGTACGCCTGCTGCAGCACATAGCGGCTGTCTGGCGACGTCGCCGACAGGCCGAAGCTCCACATCTGAAGCTTGCCCGCGCGCGCCGACTTGAGCTGCTCGGCCCACTGGCCGATGCGAAACACGATCTTCACGCCGATCGCATCGAGGTTCTTCTTCAGCAGCTCGTCGCGCTGGCGATAGGTCGCGACACCCAGCGTGTCGAGCGTGAGCACGAGCGGCGAGCCATCGGGCATGTCGCGCCAGCCGTCGCCGTTCTTGTCGGTGTAGCCGTACATGTCGAGCAGCGCCATTGCCTTCGCGCGATCGAAGGTGCCCATCTCGGAGCGGAACTTCGCGTCGTAGCTCGATGTGCCCGGCATGACGAGGCCTTGCGCCGGCACGGCCTGCCCGCGGCGCACGAGCCTGATCTCCTCGTCGGTGTTGTAGGCAAGCCCGATGGCGCGGCGCAGTGCGACGTTCTCGGGCTTGTAGCCTCCGACGACCGGATCGTTGAGCGCGAAATAGAACATCGTCACGTCCGCCTGCGGGACGCGCTCCATGTGAACGCCCTTTTTCGCGAGGTTGGGTGCGATCTTGTTGTTCGGGATCGCGACGTCGATGAATTGAGGCGGCACCTCGTTCATCAGGTCGTGCTCGCCGTTGAGGAACGCGAGCCAGCGCGGCTGCGCTTCGTCGATGATGGAGATGACGATCTTGTCGACCAGAGGCAGCCGCTTGCCGTGCAGGCGCGCCGCGATGTCGGCGGCGGTCTTGTCGCCCGGCGGCGGTGTTTCGTTGAACACCTCGCCGCGATAGGCGGGGTTCTTCACGAGCGTGATCAGCGACGAGCGCTTCCACTCCGAAAGCATGTACGGCCCGGTGCCCACCGGGTGCGCCATGATTTCGTCGCCCCACTTGTCGACGACTTCGCGCGCGACGATGCCGAAGATGCCGGCGTCCGCGATCGTGTAGATGAAGCGCGGGCGCGGCTGGACGAGCTTGAACTGCACCGTGTAGCGATCCAGCGCCTTCAGGCCTTCGACATCGCTGTCGTAATCGATCTTGCCGCCTTCGGCGCGCTGTCGCCATTCCTCGAGGCCGACGATGCCTTCCTCTTCGATGGCCGAAAGGTTCGGGCTTTTCACGCGCGGATCGAAGACGCGCTTGAATGTATAGACGACGTCCTGCGCGGTGAGCTCGCGCTTCTTGCCGTTGAAAGCCGGGTCGTCCGCAAAGTAGACGCCGTGCTTGAGCTTGATCGTCCAGATCCTGAAGTCGGCCGACACCTGCGGCATGCCGTCGGCGAGCTCGGGCTTCACCTTGACGGGACGCGCCAGGTATTCGTAGCCGTACAGCGCCTCGAAGATGTTGGCAACGACCGTGCGCGAATACAGGTCGGACAACTGCACCGGATCGAATCCGGTTTCAGCCGTGGGAAACGCATAGCGGAAAACCTTCTCCGCCGGCGCTCCAGTTTGTGCGACGCTGGGTGCGGTGGCTCCCATCGTCATCACCGCCAGACACAGGCTTGTGGCCCATGCCGTGAGGCTTGTCTTCATGCTTGGAAACACCTATAGGGGGATCGCGAACCCACAAGCATAATGCGCGCCCAGACGGCCGCCACGAGCGGTTTCCCCTAAAGCGGCGTCGCCGATCCGGCGCACCCAAGGAATCCGATGTTTTCCTACCTTTTGCGGCGGATCCTGCAGATGATCCCCACTCTGGCAGGGGTGATCCTGCTGGTGTTCCTGCTCTTCACCTATGCAGGGGGCGACCCCGCCGTCATCCGCGCCGGCCAGAACGCTTCCGCCGCGCAGGTCGAATCCATCCGCAGGCAGCTCGGCCTGGACCAGCCGCTGTGGTTCCAGCTGTGGATTTTCGTCAAGCAGATCGCCGCCTTCGACTGGGGCCGCAGCTGGGCGACCAACGAGGCGGTGAACCACATCTTCCTCACGCGCCTGCCGGCCACGCTGACGATCATGATCCCCATCCTGATCCTCGACGTGACGCTTGCCGTCTGCGCGGGCATGGCCGTTGCTTACGTGCGCGGCAGCCTGACGGACCGCGTCGTGATGATCGTGGCCACGGTCGCGCTGTCGATCAGCTTTCTCGTGTACGTGATCGTCGGCCAGTATCTCTTCGCGTTTCGCCTCGGGTGGTTCCCCGTGCAAGGGTGGAGCGACAGCACGCTGAAAAATCTTGCGGTGTATGCGCCGCTGCCGGTGATTCTTGCGTGCCTCGTCAGCCTGGCGCCGAACACGCGTCTTTATCGCAGCTTCTTTCTCGACGAGATCGGCCACGACTACGTGCGCACCGCGCGTGCGAAGGGCGTGCCCGAAAGGTCCATTCTCTTCAAGCACGTGCTTCGCAACGCGATGATCCCTATCCTCACGAACGTCGCGACGCAACTGCCCGGCATCTTCATCGGCTCTTTCCTCATCGAGGTGTTCTTCTCGATCCCCGGCCTCGGGCGCGAGGTGTTCCTCGCCGTGGGCAGCAGCAACTACCCGGTGATCCAGGCGGTGACGATTTATCTCGCGGTCCTCACGATGATCATCAACCTCGTCACCGACATGCTCTACAAGTTGGTCGATCCGCGAGTGGTCTTGAAATGAGCGCCGTTTCCGAAACCATCGTCGTGGAAGCGCCGGTCGCCGTCGCGCCGCCGATCGCAGAAATCCCGAAGTCGCCCAGCGTGTGGGCCGAAGCATGGATGCGCCTGAAGCGCGATCGCGTCGGCATGGTGTCGATGTGGGTCGTGGCGGCGTTCATGGTGCTCGTGCTCCTTGCGCAGTTCGGTGTCATCGCATCGGGCTGGCAGCAGGAAGTGGGCGTGCCTTTCGCGCCGCCGACGTTCATGGGTGCCGACAAGGCGCAGCAGGAGCAAGCGAAGCAGGAGCAGATTCCCAACGTCGACCTGTCCGACGTCGATCCGCTCGCGCCTCGTTATGCCGAATGGGCCAAGCGCGCCGCGGAGATCAAGACCGAGACGCGCCAGCTCGCGCCCACGCTGCCTTTCGGCGGCGACCGCATCGGGCGCGACGTGCTGTCCAAGGCCGTCAAGGGCGCGCAGATCTCCATCCTCGTTGGCATCTTCGCGGCCGTTCTTGCGACCTTCATCGGCACGGTGCTCGGCGCTTTCGCGGGTTACTTCGGCGGCAAGCTCGACGATTTTCTCGAGTGGGTCTACAACGTCTTCACGTCGATTCCCTACATCCTGCTGATCTTCGCGCTGGTGGCCGTGTTCAAGGCCGGGCCGATGAGCAAGGTGTTCTCGCCGGGCATCGAGCCTGTCGTGATCATCCTGGGCATCGCGGGCTGGACGGGCATCTACCGCCTCGTGCGCGCCGAGTACATCAAGCACCGCACGCGTGAATACGTCCGCGCCGCCGAAGCCATCGGCGCGGGCCACATGTCGCGAATGTTCGGCCACATCCTTCCGAACATCAGCCACGTCGTGCTCGTGAACCTGAGCCTGTATGTCGTCGGCTTCATCAAGGCCGAAGTGATCCTGTCCTTCCTCGGCCTGGGCGTGCCGATCGACATGGTGAGCTGGGGCACGATGCTTTCCGAAGCGCAGACCGAGCTCGTGCTCGGCAAGTGGTGGCAGCTTGTCGCCGCCACGGCCTTCATGGCCGTCTTCGTCACCGCCTTCGCGCTGCTCACCGATGCACTGCGCGACGCGATGGACCCGAAACTGCGTTGAGATTGCTGGAACAGCCGAACGCAGAGAGCGCAGAGATCACGCAGAGCACGCAGAAAATTTATTCGACAAAAACTTTGCGACCTCTGCGAATCCTCTGCGACCTTTGCGTTCGGAAGTTAGGAATTTGAATGGACAAACTCATTGAAGTTCGCAACCTGAAGGTGAGCTTCCGCCTCGGCGACGAAGTGCAGGAAGCCGTGCGCGGCGTGAGCTTCGACGTGCCGGCGAACACCACGGTGGCACTCGTGGGCGAATCGGGCAGCGGCAAGAGCGTGAGCGCGATGAGCATCATGCGGCTGCTTCCTGATAACGCGATCGTCGATCCGGCCAGCCGCGTGATCTGGGAAGGCGGGCGTGACCTGCTGCACGCGTCGCAGGACGAGATGCGCCGCATGCGCGGCAAAGAGATATCGGTGGTGTTCCAGGAGCCGATGTCCTCCCTGAACCCGGTGCTCACCGTGGGCGAGCAAATCGCCGAAGTGCTGCGCATCCACATGCCGCTGGACGCAAAAGGCGTGCAGGAGCGCACGCTCGAATTGCTGAGCGAAGTCGGCATCCCCGAGGCAAAGGCGCGGCTCAATGCCTATCCGCACGAACTCTCCGGCGGCCAGCAGCAGCGCGTGATGATCGCGATGGCGATCGCGTGCGAGCCGAAAATGCTGATTGCCGACGAGCCCACCACCGCGCTCGACGTGACGGTGCAGCGGCAGATCGTCGACCTGCTCGCGAAGCTGCAGGAGCGCAAGAAGATGAGCATGCTGTTCATCTCGCACGACCTGGGCCTCGTCGGCGAAGTCGCGAAGCACGTCGTCGTGATGCGTCACGGCGTGGTGCGCGAAGCCGGGCCCGTCGGCGAAATCTTCAATGCGCCAAAGGATTCGTACACACGCGCGCTGCTTGCGTGCCGTCCTCGCCTTGACACACGGCCCAAGCGCCTGCCGGTGATCGACGACATCGTGAACAACCGGCCGCTGCAAACAGAACAGCGCAAGCCGCGCCCGGTGAATGGCCCCGCGCTCATCGAAGTGCAAGGCCTGGTGAAGACCTACAAGCTCAAGACGGGCCTCTTCCAGCGCCGCGCCGTCGACGCCGTGAAGCGTGCCGACTTCGTGCTGCACAAGGGCCGCACGCTCGGCGTGGTGGGCGAATCGGGCTCCGGCAAGACGACAGTGGGCATGATGCTCACGCGCCTGACCGAAGCGACCGAAGGCAGCATCCTCTTCGAAGGGCAGGACCTCGTGAAGCTCGAGGGCAAGCAGCTGCGCCCCTTCCGCTCGCGCATCCAGATCATTTTCCAGAACCCGTACGCGAGCCTCAACCCGCGCTTCACCGTCGGCCGCGTCCTGATGGAGCCGATGCGCATTCACGGTGTCGGCGCCGACGACAACGAGCGCGCGAGGCTCGCGCTCGGCTGGCTCGATCGCGTGGGCTTGCCCGCAACGGCTTTCGGCAAATATCCGCACGAGTTTTCCGGCGGCCAGCGGCAACGCATTGCAATCGCGCGCTGCCTCACGATGCGGCCCGAGATCATCATCTGCGACGAAAGCGTCAGCGCGCTCGACGTGAGCGTGCAGGCCACGGTGCTGAACCTGCTGCTCGACCTGCAGGACGAGTTCGGCCTGACTTATGTCTTCATCAGCCACGACCTCGCGGTGGTGAAGTACATGGCCGACGACATCCTCGTGATGAACCGCGGGGAGATCGTCGAGCGCGGCAGCGCCGAGGACATCTACGCGAACCCGCAACATCCCTACACGAAGCAATTGCTCGCGGCCATTCCTCGCGGATATCGGATGTGATCCCCCCCGAAGCGCCTGCGGCGCCTCCCCCCAGGGGGCGCAGCCATCGGCCCGGCAAAGCCGGTTCCGCGGCTGCCGCGCTTGTGTTCGCGTTGTGCACGTGCGTGGCGCTCGCTCAGCCGGCGCTCGACATCCCGATCCCCGATGTTCCGTACACGAAGTTCGTGCTGAAGAACGGCCTCACTGTGCTCGTGCATGAGGACCACAAGCTGCCCATCGTCGCGGTGAACACGTGGTACCACGTCGGCTCGAAAGACGAGACGCCGGGCAAGACCGGGTTCGCGCACCTGTTCGAGCATTTGATGTTCAGCGGCAGCGAGAATTTCGACAAGACCTATCTTTCGGCTTTGTCAGCCGCCGGTGCCACCGACATGAACGGCACCACGAACCCCGACCGCACAAACTACTTCGAGGATGTGCCGACGTCGATGCTCGACTACGCGCTCTTCGCGGAGAGCGATCGCATGGGTCACCTGCTCGGCGTGCTCGACCAGAAGAAGCTCGATCTTCAGCGCGGCGTCGTGCAGAACGAAAAACGCCAGGGCGAAAACCAGCCTTATGGCCTCGCATACCAGACCATCGTTCACAACACCTATCCGGCGGGCCATCCGTACTCGTGGACGACGATCGGCTCGATGGAAGATCTCGATGCCGCGTCGATCAACGATGTGCGCGAGTGGTTCAAGACGCACTACGGACCGAACAACGCGGTGCTCGTTCTGGCCGGCGACATCACGCCTGACGTCGCAAAGCAGAAGGTGGAGAAGTTCTACGGCGACATCCCGCCCGGCCCGCCGCTCGTGCGCCAGGAGGCGTGGATCGCGAAGCGAAGCGGCACGCATCGCGGCACGCTGCAGGACCGCGTGCCTCAATCGCGTATCTATCGCGTGTGGAACGTGCCCGGCTCGTACACGCCGGACGAGGCGCTGCTCGATCTGGGGGCGCACATCCTCGGCGGGTCGAAAACTTCGCGCCTGTACACGCGCCTGGTGCGCGGCGACCAGCTTGCCAGTGCCGCGACGGCAGACAACGGCACGGGCGAGATCGCCGGGCAGTTCAGCGTGGTGCTCACGGCGAGGCCGGGTGCCGATGTGCGAAAGATGGAGCAGGCCGCGGCGCAGGAGCTCGACGCGATGCTGCGCAGCGGCCCGACGGAAGCGGAACTTCAGCGCGCGAAGACTTCAATCATTTCCAACTTCGCGCGGCGCATGGAGCGCGTGGGCGGCTTCGGCGGCAAGAGCGACTTGCTCGCAAGCTGCACGACCTTCACCGGCCGTCCCGATTGCTACAAGGATTACGTCGCGTGGTTGAAGGCCGCGACACCCGACAGCGTGCACAAGGCCATGGTTCGCTGGCTGAGCGACGGCGACTATGTGCTCGAGGTGCAGCCTTTTCCACCAGCGTCGGCTGGATCAACCACTCTCGATCGCAAGGCCGGCCCGGTCACTGGCAAGCCCGAACAGCTCAAGATGCCGCCGCTGGAGCAGTTCACGCTCGCCAACGGCCTGAAGGTGATGGTCGCGCAGCAGCACACCGCGCCGGTCGTGAATTTCTCGCTGCTCGTGGGAAGCGGCTACGCTGCCGATCCGCAGGACTTGCCCGGCCTCACGACACTGGTCTTGCGCACGATGGAAGAGGGCACCGCCACACGCAGCGGCGAACAGGTCATTGCCGACTTCGAGGCGATCGGCGCGCACTACGGCGCCAGTGCGAATCTCGATGGCGTGTCGATCAATTTGAATGCGCT
>DATJJL010000079.1:0-18564 GCA_035492155.1 Ramlibacter sp.
GCGGAATTCGCAAGGCACATTGCCGCCGAGCACGTGAAGTGGGCGAAGGTGGTGAAGGAGTCGGGGGCGAAGGTCGACTGAGGCTTGGGGCCGAAGTGCCGGACGCGGACGGGGCTGGGCCTTCCGCGCGAATGTCCCCCGCGGCCCGCCCCCACATCGACAACGGACTCACACCGCCAGACGATCTCTTCTCGATGGCCGCCTGGTGCTCCGCTTCTTCTTTCGCGATGGCGTCTACCAAGGCGCGGATCGCGCCGGGCATTTCTTCCGTCGTGAAAGAGTCCGGCGCGAAAGTGGATTGATCATTGCCGTTCTGCGAGACTGGCGGCCATGAAAATCCAGGGCCAACGACTCGCCGCCGGCGTGGTGATCGTGTCCTTCGCGCTGATCTGCGCGGCGCTCGCCCACCTTCGCACCGAAGCGATCGAATCCGCCAGGCGGTTGACCGATTCGATCTCGCAGGTGGTCGGCGAACAGACCACGCGCACGATGCAGACGATCGACATCCGGCTGATGATCGCCACGCACGAGCTGCAGGAGTTGCGGGCGGCGAACGCGCTCGACCAAACCACTGCGCGAGCGGCGCTGCGCCAGCAAATCAAGGATCTGCCGTTCGTGCGCGCGTTCTGGGTGATGGACCGCGACGGCGTGATCGTCTACGACTCCGACGTCGGCAACATCGGCATCTCGCTCGCGCATCGGCCGTACTTCCAGTGGCACCTGCAGCATCCGGAAGGGTCCGTGCACATCGGCCCGCCGGTGCGCAGCCGCAGCACCGGCGACTGGCTGGTGAGCGTGTCGCGGCCGATGCCGGCACAGGCGGGCCGCTTCGACGGCATCATCGTCGCGGCGTTCGAGCCGCACCTGTTCTACAAGACATGGCAGTCCATCGATCTCGGCGCGGACAGCTCCGTAGCGCTCCTGAACCGGGACGGTCGCTTGCTCGTTCGCAACCCGCCGGACGAGGCATCGATGAGCCGTGACTTCTCGCGATTTCCGCTCTTCACCGATCAACTGACGAAGCGGTCGGAAGGCCTTTTCCTGTCCCAAAGCCCGATCGACAGCGCCGCGCGCCTGACCGCTTTCCGCGTGCTGCCCGCTTACCCCGAGCTGCTGGTCGCCGTGGGGTCGTCGTACTCGGGCGTGCTTGCTTCGTGGCGCCGCTTCGCATCGCTCACCGCCATCGTCTGGGCGATCTCGGTCGCCGCGGCGCTTGCGCTCTACGCCCAACTGCAGCGGCAGGTGGAGCGCCGGCGGCGGCTCGACGAGCGCTATATGCAGTTGGCCTATGCGATGCCGCAGATCGTCTTCACGTCGGACACCGTCGGCAACGTGCAGTTCATCAACCAGCGCTGGAGCGAAGCGACGGGCCGGCCTGCGGAAAGCGCGATGGGCCGCGGTTGGCTGGAGCGCGTGCATCCCGACGACCGCGGCGCCGCCGCGAAGACACTGGCCGCCATGAGTCGCGGCGGCGTCGAACTGCACCACGAACATCGCCTGCTGTACGCGGACGGCGCCTACCGCTGGCAGCTGCTGCGCGCGGTGCCGGCGCGCGATGCCAACGGAAATCTTGTCGGATGGCATGGAACGTCGACGGAGATCGACCAGCTGCGGCGCGCGCAGGACCAGTTGCGCACGCAGGCGGGCATGCTGAGCATGGCCGGCCATCTGGCGCGCCTTGGGGGCTGGTCGATCGACGTCGCGAACGAGCGCATCACATGGACCGACGAAGCAGGCGCCATCCTGGACATGCCGCCCGGCAGCACGCCGCCGCTGGATGAGGTGCTCAAGATGCTCAAGCCGTCTTCGATGGAGTCGACAGTGCAAGCCGTGCGCGCCTGCATGGAACACGGCACACCGTTCGATGTCGAGGTGGAGATGACCACTGCCACCGGCAGGACCGTGTGGGTGCGCTCCATCGGGCGGGCGGTGCGCGATGCGGACGGCAAGGTCGTGGGCCTTGAAGGCGCGCAGCAGGACATCACGCAACGCGTGCAGCTCGTCGCGCAGATCCGCGAACTCAACGCAAGCCTCGAAGAAAAAGTCGCGCAGCGCACACGCGAACTCGCGCGGCAGGAAGCACTTTTCCGCGCGCTGGCCGAACAGGTGCCGATGCCGGTGTGGACGACCGACTTGCGTGGCAACCTCACCTTCGCGAGCCGCGCGTGGTACGAGCTTTTCGGCGGCGAGGCGCCGCGCTGGGACGACAAGCGCTGGCTGGAGCTGCTGCACCCGGACGACCGCGAGATGATCGACCGCAACTGGGCCGACGCGTGGCGGGGCAAGCGGCCCTACGCGGGCACGCGGCGCCTGCGTGCCGCGACGGGTGAGTGGCGCACCACGTCGTATGCGGCGACGCCGGTGAAGTCCGAAGAAGGCGAGACGCTGTTCTGGGTGGGCGTGGACGTCGACGTCACGGACATGATGGCCAACCAGGTCGCGCTCAAGCGCGCAACCGAGCAGATGCGCGCGTTCTCGTATTCCGTGTCGCACGACCTGCGCTCGCCGCTGGAGCGCATCGCCGCGTTCGCGCAACTGCTGGAATCCGAGATCGGCGGCCGGCCTGCGGACCGGGCCATGCACTACGTCGCGCGAATCCGGGCGAACGCGCAGGAGATGTCGCAGCTGATCGACGCGCTGCTTTCGCTGGCACACGTCGCCGAGCTGGACATGGCGCGCGGGCCGGTGAACCTGAGCGGCCTGGCCGCCGAAATCCTCGAACGGCTGGAAGTGACGCAGCCGCATCGCCCCGTGCGCTGGTCGGTCACGCCTGGTCTTGTCGTCACGGGCGACGTGCGCCTCATGCGATCGGTGATGGAGAACTTGCTGGACAACGCGTGGAAGTTCACGTCGAAGACGGAGCACGCGGTGATCGAGGTCGGCGGCTCGCAGGAGCGCGGCGAGTACTGGGTGCGCGACAACGGCGCCGGCTTCGACATGGCGCACGCGGACCGCCTGTTCGAGACCTTCCACCGCCTGCATCGCAGCGACGAGTTCCCCGGCACCGGCATCGGCCTTGCGACCGTGGCGCGGGCCGTCAACCGCCAGGGCGGCAGCATCTGGGCTCAGTCCGAGCCGGACAAAGGCGCGACGTTCTACTTCACGATGCCGGGCCCGAAGGTGAACTGAGCGCGGCTACTTGTTCTTCAACTTTCCCTTCGGGAGCACGGTCGTCATCGGCGGCGTGGGCCGATCGGACGCCCCGGATTCCTTCGGAGCCGAAGTGTCCTTCTTCGGCTTTTTCGTCATCTTGTTGCTTCGTTGGTCGCCTTTGGCCATGAGAGTCTCCGAAAAACACGCGGAGCTTACCTCGTTCGAGGCAGAAAATTGTTGCCGGGCCCGCTCGCGTCAGGCGCGAGCGAGCACCGCCTCGCGAAGACCATCCTTTTCCTCAAAAATGCCGAACGCCCTGGCGAATCGCAGAACCATGCCCTTAGTTGGGAACGCGGGTATAGATTTCCGCGTAGCCCGCCTTGACCGCCTCGACGATTTGATCGAGCCGGCGGTTGATGTGCTGCTCGAGCAATTTGCGCACCTCAGTCACTGAACGCTTTTTCATCGCCGCGACGATCTGGTCGTGTTCGTTTTGCGTGTACACGTGCCGTTGCCGCATATCGATCCACCGGATGTAGTGGATTCGTGCGTTGATATTCCGAAGCACTCGCTCGTACTCGGGATTGCGCGCCATCCGGGCAAGCGCGAGGTGAAATTCCTCATCGAGGGCGACCATGCGCGCCGCGTCATTGGCCTTCGATGCTTTGGCGGCTTCCTTCGAAAATGCCGCCAGCCCGGCGATCTCCTCATCGGTGCCCCTTTCGCAGGCCAATGTCGCGATGGATATCTCCACGCTGCGCCTGAATTCGTACAGGTGGAGAATCTCCTGGGGATTGAGGGCGCGCGCGATGAAGCCGCGGTTTTGCTCGCGGGTGAGAAAACCTTCCACCATCAGCTGGTTCAGGACTTCGCGCAGCGGCGTGCGACTGACGTTCAGCGCCTTCGACAGCTCGATTTCGTTGATCCGCTCGTTCGGGCGGAATTCGAACCGCGCCGCCATCTCCTTCACGCGGTCATAGATGTCGTCAGAACTGAGAGTGACTCGGGGCTTGCGCGTCGGGCGGGCGGCGACCGACCTTTTCTTGACGATCATGGATGGATCCAGCAGCTGATCCACTAGTGTATTCACACCGGACGCCCCCGGATCAGTGCGAGGACGGCCTCGCCAGCTCTTCGCCCAGTTCTGCGGCGCGATGTCTGGCTGCGATCACCGCCGCAAGCAGCGCACCTCGCGTATCGAAAGCCTCGAGCACTCGAAGCGCGGCTTCCGTGGTGCCTCCTTTGGACGTGACGCGTTCGCGCAGGCGGCCGAATGATTCACCGGAGCGCGCCGCCTGCAGTGTCGCGCCGCTCACCACTTCGGTGGCGAGGTCGCGTGCCCGGCCTTCGTCGAAGCCCAGTGCCTGCGCAGCTTCCTGAAGCGCCTCCAGGAAGTGAAAGACGTAAGCCGGGCCGCTGCCGCTCAACGCCGTCACGGCATCCATCGCGGCATCGTCAGCCACCCAGAAGCAGCGCCCTACGCCGGATACCACTGTCTCCACGAAACGCCGGTCTTCGTCGCTCACGTGCGCACTTCCGTAAAGGCCTGTGACGCCCTCGCCCACGAGTGCAGGCGTGTTGGGCATCGCTCGCACCACGCGCAGCGAAGACAACCATGACGATACGTCAACGAGTTTCACACCTGCTGCGACGCTCAGGTGCAGCGCGTCGCGGCAGAACCCTGCGCTCTGACGCGCGGCTTCCTGCATGACCTGCGGCTTGACCGCCCAGACGACGAGTTGCGCGTCCTTCAGCGCCAGGCTCGGATCTTCGCTTGCGGCCACGCGATGCCGCCGGCGCAGCGACTCGCGCACGGCGGCATCGGGCTCGAGCACGCGGATGCCCGTGGCGGGCCAGCCGTTTTCCAGCACGCCGCCGATGAGCGCGCTCGCCATATTGCCGCCGCCCACAAATGCAATTCGCCTTGTCTCCATTGCCGTGCTCCTCAACAAAAATTCAGGGTTTTCCCCGGCTCGCAAACTGAATACACTTGTGCATCATACCCGTCATACCATCATGAATGCACCCCTGTCGCACAGCGCATTGCTCTCACGGCGCACGCACCTGAGCTCGGACGAGATCTACGACCGGGTCAAGGAAATGGCGGCGCGCTTCGAGTTCCGCCCCAACGAGCGGATCAACGAGATCGAGCTGTCCAGGTCACTGAGCGTGAGCCGTACGCCGCTTCGGGAGGTGCTCAACCGCCTGATGGTCGAAGGCTTTCTGACACGCGAGCAGAACAAGGGCTTCATCGGCCGCGCGCTCGACCCGAAGGAAATCCTCTCGCTGTACGAGTTCAGGCGCGGCATCGAAACATCGACGCTCGCCCTGGCCTGCGATCGCGCAACCGACGACCAGATCGCGGAGCTGGAGCAGTTCACGCGCGAGTCGATCGACGTGAAGGAAGACGAGAGTGCGACCCGGCTGGTCGCGCTCGATGAAGAGTTCCACCTTCGCATCGCCCGCCTGACCGCCAACCCCGAATACGAGCGGGCACTGCTCAACATCAATTCGCGCATCCACTACATCCGCTGGGTCGACATGCAGCAGCGCCGCAGCTTCACGCAGGCAGAGCACATGGCCATCGTGCGTGCGCTCAAGCGCCGCGCCCTCGTGGACGCGAACGACCTGCTGGTGCGGCACATCACAAGGCGCCTGGACCAGATCGTGGATGTCGTGAAAGCCGGCTATGCCGAGATTTACACGAGGGCCGTCCGGTGAAGGCCGACGCACTGCTCCAGCTTCGCGACTTGCGCTGCCACTTCGGAGGCTTGCGCGCGCTCGATGGCGCAAGCTTCGACATCGCCCCGCGCCGGGTGACAGGCCTCATCGGCCCCAACGGCGCGGGCAAGACGACACTGTTCAATTGCGTCAGCGGGCTGCAGCCGAAGACCGGCGGTCAAGTGGTCTTCGATGGCCATGACATCTCCCGCGAAGCAGCGCATGACATTTCGGGGCTTGGCCTCATTCGGACATTCCAGCTCGCGCGTGGCTGCCCCCGGATGACCGTCTTCGAGCACCTGATGCTCTATGCACCGCGGCAGAAAGGCGAGGGCCTGTTCAAGGGTCTCGTCGGATCGCGCGACGTTCGCGAGCAGGAAGAGGAAATCGCAGACAAGGCCGTGGGCGTCGCACGCCGCCTGAAGCTGGCCCACGTCCTCAACAACCTGGTCACGGACCTGTCGGGCGGGCAGAAGAAGCTCCTGGAGATCGGCCGCGCGCTGATGGCGCAGCCGCGTCTTTTGCTGCTCGACGAACCGATGGCCGGCGTGAACCCGACACTCGTGCGGCAGATCGCCGACGAACTCGCGCGCATGCGCGACGAAGGCATCGCCATCTTGCTGATCGAACACGAAATGGCACTCATTGAAAGCCTGTGCGACGAAGTCGTCGTCATGGCGGAGGGCAAGTTCTTCTGCCGCGGCTCGTTCTCCGAGGTCGTGTCCAACCGGCGTGTGCAGGAAGCCTACCTGGGGGTGCGCGCATGACGACCTTGCAGATCGACAAGGTGCGCGGCGGCTACACGTCCGCCGAGGAGATCGTGAAGGGCATCGACCTCGAAGTGCGCAGCGGCGACCTCGCCGTGATCATCGGTCCCAACGGCGCGGGCAAGTCGACTTTCCTCAAGCTCGTGGCGGGCCTGCTGCGTCCGACGGGCGGACGCATCCTTCTGGACGGCCACGAACTTCCTGCGGGCAACGCGCAGGCCGCATGCACGCGTGGCCTGAGCTTCGTGCCGCAGGAGCGCAACGTGTTCGCCACGCTGTCGGTGCGGGACAACCTGCTGCTCGGTCACTACTCCGTTCGAGGCAACGCCAGCCGCGCGATGGAGCAGCAGCTCGAGCGCTTTCCCATTCTCAAGACACGGCTGAAGCATCCCGCAGGAAGCCTCTCGGGCGGGCAGCGCCAGGTGCTGGCGATGGCGCTGGCGCTCATGACCGACCCCACCGTGTTGTTGCTGGACGAGCCCACGGCCGGGCTCTCGCCCGTTGCAGCCGAGGACACACTGCGTGTCGTGCGCCGGCTCGCCGACGAGGGCATCGCGGTTTTGATGATCGAGCAGAACGCCGTGCTCGCGCTTCGGCATGGCACGCGCGGCATCGTGCTCGTCGGCGGAGAAAAAGCTCGCGACAAGGGTGCGGGCGAACTTGGTTCGGACGAAGAAATTTCTCAACTGTTCCTCGGCGGCCGCAAGGCTTTCGAAACCCAACGGAGATAGACATGGACATCAAGCGCAGACAGACCCTCGCGACGCTCGCGGCCGGCACGGCTTCGCTGGCATTGCCCCGCTTCGCCCTTGCGCAAGGCGCCCCCGTTCGCCTCGGAGTGCTCATTCCACTGACCGGAAGCACCAGCCAGTTCGGCGCGTCGATGGGAAAGGCAGCGGCGGCGGCGGCTGACGAGATCAACACCGCAGGCGGCATCAATGGCCGCAAGGTCGAGCTCGTCGTTGAAGACGACCAGAGCAACCCCGAGGCCGCAGTGCGCGCGGCACGCAAGCTGATCGACGTCGACCATGTCGTCGCCATCTGCGGAACGTATGCGTCGTCGGTGACTTCGGCCGTTGCGCCGCTTTGCTGGGAAAGCAAGACCATGCTCATGACGGCGTCGGGCGCGGACAGCATCACGGCGCTGCCCCACCACGGCTACATCGTGCGCACGTCGCCCACCTCGTCGCTGCAGGGATCTCGCATCGCGGCCTTCGCCATGGAACAGGGCGCGAAGAAGCTCGCCTTCGTCGCACCGCAAACACCGTTCTCTCAGCTGTACATCGACGTGATCACTGCGGCTGCCAAGCACTCGGGTGCGCAGGCCACCGGGCTCATCTACGAAGACAAGAAGGGCAGCTACCGCAGCGAAGTCGACCGCGTCCTGAAGTTCCAGCCGGATGCGATCCTCTTCGGCGGCTACGTGCCGGACACGTCCGTCGTCATGAAGGATCTCTATCGCGCGGGCTACAACAAGTTGCGCGCGGGGCTGGCTTTCGGTGTGAACCAGAAGCTCGTCGAAGCGCTGCCGGCCGACATTTCCGAAGGCGCATGGGCACTCACACCGTCCGCATCGGTGAATTCGCAGGCTTACAAGCGACTCATCGCCAAGCTCAAGGTCGATGCGCTGGACCCCTACAGCTGCCAGGTGTTCGACCACATCCACCTTGCCGCCTTGTCGCTTGCGATGTCGAAGAGCGAGCCGTCGGGCACGTCGATACGCGACAACATCCGCAAGATTGCGCGCTACGACGGTGCGAGCAGCCCGTGCGAATTTGCAGACAACGGCGACGTGAAGGGCGTTTTCTTCCGCTACGAGCAGATCGAAGGCGGCAAGCTGGTCACGCGCAAGATCGCCTGAAGCACGCGATGGACTTCCTGCAGCACATCGTCAACGGCCTCATGGTCGGCGCGATCATCGCGCTGCCCGCGCTCGGTCTCACGCTCATCTTCAGCGTTCTGGGCTTCATCAACTTCAGCATCGCGGCGCAGATGACGGCCGGCGCTTATGCAGGCTGGCTGATCAACAGCAAGCTGGCCTGGCCGCTCGTTCCGTGCCTGTTGGTCGCCTTTGTGGTGGCAGGCGGCATCGGCATGATTTCCGATCGCGTGGCACTCGCGCCCGTGCGCCGCCGAGCATCCGCGCACACGGCGCTCATGGTCGCCGTCGTGTCGATCGCGCTGAACCTCGCGCTGGAAAACGCGATGCGCTTCATCTTCGGCAGCGGCATGAACAGCTACGACCTGCCGATCGCGCGCGACGTGCAGATAGGCGGCATTCATTTCGGGCCGCAGCAGCTGCGCAATTTCGGTATCGCGCTGTCGGTGACCTTTGCCCTCGCGCTCTTTTTCTCGCTCACGACAATGGGCAAGGCAATGCGCGCCGTCGCCGACAACCCGGACCTCGCGCGCCTCAAGGGCATCAGCCCGGCGCGCTTGAGCGGCATTGCAACTTTCATCGGCATGGGACTGGCCGGCACCGGAGGTGCGCTTTTGGCCATGGACACGACAGTCGATCCTTCGACCGGCTCTCGCCTCCTGCTCCTGATATTTGCAGCAAGCGTCGCCGGCGGACTCACGAGCTTGCCCGGTGCCGTCGCGGGTGGCCTCCTGATCGGTGTCCTCGGCGAAGTTTCGCTCCTGTGGGTTTCGCCGGTCTACCAATCGGCCACTGCCTTCACCGCCATCTTGCTCGTGCTGCTCGTGCGGCCGGGTGGTCTTTTCGGCGGATTCGCGGGAAGCGCGAGATGAGCAGCTACCTGATCTTCATCGCCACGATCGCCGGCATCTACGCGATGCTGAGTCTCGGCCTGGTGTTCATCTGGGGACAGGCCGGCATGGTGAACCTGGGGCTCGTCGGGTTCTTCGCCCTCGGCGCCTACACATCGGCGATCGCCACCAAGGCGGGCGTGCCCATCGCACTGGGCTGGGTTCTCGCAACGATCGTCTCCGCATCCGCCGGCGCAGCACTGACCGTCGCCACCCGCAAGATGCGCGGCGATTACCTGGCGATCGTGTCCCTCGGCTTTGCGGAGGTGGTGCGCCTGGTTGCCACGAACGAGACCTGGCTGACACGCGGCAGCGATGGCATCTCGGGTATCCGCATTCCATTCAAGGATGAACTCGGCAGCGCCTTCGCGCCGTCGTACCTGGCTCTTGTCTGGGTTTGTGTCGCACTGTCCGCGTGGGCGCTGGTGCGGCTGATCCGCTCGCCATTCGGCCGCGCACTGCGGGCCGTTCGCGACGACGAACAAGTGGCAAGCGCCGCCGGCAAGCCGCCGCTGCGCCTGAAGGTCAAGGCCTTCTCGTTCGGTGCGGCGCTCACGGGCCTGGCCGGCGCTGCGTATGCGCACTTGACGAGCTACATCGCCCCGGATGGCTTCGTGCCGCTCCTGACCATCTATATCTTTCTTGCGGCCACGCTCGGCGGATACACGCGCCCGGCGGGCGCCGTGATCGGGGCGGTGGTGCTGATGACCTTGCTCGAAGGCACGCGCTTTGCCGCCGCGCTCGTGCCGGGACTCGATGCGGTGCAAGTCGCATCGCTGCGCGAATTCGTCATCGCGGTGACACTGATCGCAGTGATGCAGTTGCGCCCCCAGGGGTTGTTGCGCGAACGCAATGACAAGGTTGCCACGCTTTCCGAAGTGCCCCAGGCCGGATGGCAGCGCAGCACTTCCTCCCAAGAAACCGAAAGAACGCTTGAACGCGCCTGAACTCAACATGAATCTCGCAGACACGCAAAACGCCGGCGTTCCCGAACGCCTTGCCCGATCGCTCAAGGATCCTTCGCTCCTGCCTACCAACCTGTACGTTTCGGGCGGCTGGGCCCAGGGCGCGCGCGGCCGATTTCCCGTGATGAACCCCGCCACCGGCGAGGAGCTGTGCACTGTCGCTGCCGCCGGCGCGGCGGATGCGTCGCGTGCAGTGGAAGCTGCATCTGCGGCCCTCGACGGCTGGAAAGCCAGGACCGCCCAGGAACGCGCAGACCTGATGATGCGTTGGTACGAGCTGATCCTCGCCAATGCAGACGACCTTGCGCGAATCATGACGCTGGAGCAAGGCAAGCCCCTGCCCGAGGCACGAGGCGAGGTGATCTTCGGCGCGTCTTTCGTCCGCTGGTACGCCGAAGAAGGCCGCCGCGTGCACGGCGAAATCCTGCAGACGTATCGCAATGACCGGCGTGTACTCGTGATGCGCCAGCCCGTGGGCGTCGTGGTCGCGATCACGCCCTGGAACTTTCCGAGCGCGATGATCACCCGCAAGTGCTCTCCCGCGCTTGCAGCCGGTTGCACCGTCGTTCTCAAGCCTTCCGAGGACACGCCGCTGTCAGCGCTTGCGCTTGCGGAGCTTGCGCATCGCGCCGGTTTTCCGCCCGGTGTGATCGGTGTCCTGCCCACTGCACGCGAGAACGCCGGCGAAGTGGGCGACGCGCTGATTTCGCACCCGGATGTCCGCAAGCTGTCGTTCACCGGGTCGACAGCGACCGGGAAGACACTCATGCGAAAGGCTGCCGAGCAGGTCCTCAAGGTAAGTCTCGAGCTCGGCGGCAACGCGCCGCTGATCGTGTTCGACGACGCCGACCTCGCCAAGGCAGTGCCCGCAGCCATCGCTTCGAAATTCCGCAACGCGGGCCAGACCTGCACCTGCGCGAACCGTATCCTCGTGCAGTCGGGCATCCACGACCGCTTCGTTGCGCAGTTCGTCGCAGCCGCGCGCGCCATCAAGGTCGGCAACGGCTTCGAGCCGGGCGTGCAGCAAGGGCCGCTCATCAACGAAGCTGCGATGCGAAAGGTCGACGGGCATGTGCGCGATGCCGTTGCCTCGGGCGCTTCCGTCGCTACCGGCGGCAAGGTGTCGTCCGCGGGCGCGCTCTTCTACGAGCCGACCGTGCTCACCGGCGTGGATGCTCACTCGCGCGTCTGCCTGGAGGAAACATTCGGCCCGGTAGCACCTGTCGTGAAGTTCGAGACCGAAGCGCAGGCCATCGAAATCGCGAACGGCACGCCTTACGGACTTGCAGCGTACTTCTTCACCGAGAACCTCACGCGCAGCCTTCGCGTTTCCGAGAAGCTCGAATTCGGCGCCATCGGCGTGAATGAGGCGGTGATCTCGTCGGAGACGGTTCCGATCGGCGGCATGAAGCAATCGGGCATCGGACGCGAAGGTGCCCATCACGGCATCCACGAATTCCTCGAATACAAGCAAGTCACCATCGGCGGCATGCACTGACAGCCGCCTTGCCACTTTCATCCATCAGCACCCAACCACAGGAGTCCACCATGCTGACGCAGGAACAGATCAAGTTCTATGACGACAACGGCTACATCGTCCTGCACGATGTGTTCACGCCCGACGAACTGAAAATCATCCAGGAAGAAGCGCTTGTGCTGCGCACGCCGCACCGTGGCCATCCCGATGCCAACGTGCTCGAGAAGGATGGCGAGACGGTGCGTGCCGCGTGGGCGGTCGAAATGGATTCCGAAGCGTGCGCGCGCGCCTATCGCCTGCCGCGCCTTCTCGGCCCCGTGCGCCAGCTGCTTGGCGATGACGTTTACCTGCACCAGTCGCGCCTGAACTACAAGGCCGCGGGCAAGGGCGACATCTTCCAGTGGCACCAGGATTACGCAAGCTGGGTGCACGACGGCATTCCGCGCGGCGGCCACCGCGACATGCTCACCGTGCTGGTGATGCTGGACGAATCCACCACGGACAACGGCCCGCTGCGCTTCGTTCCGGGATCGCACAAGCACAACCTGATCGAATCGTTCTACGACACCGTCACGACGAGCTACCCGCTGCACATCGTGCCCGACGAGTACATGGACAAGCACTTCTCGAAGATCCCGGTCGTCGAGATGACCGGCCCGTCGGGCACCGTGGTGCTGTTCTGCGGCAACCTTGTGCACAGCTCGAAGGAAAACCACAGCCCCGACGGCCGCCGCAACCTTTACTTCGCCTACAACCGCGACGACAACCGTCCTGTGCGCGAGCCGAGCCGCAAGCACAAGAACAAGTACATCATGAGTCCCACGCCTTTCAAGCTCGATTACGTGAGCGACCGGTCGCTCACCGAATACGCCCAGGGCGCCCACCACGTCTGAGGAAGACCGAACCCATGTCTTTTTTCAACGGTGCGGATGCAATGGTCCGCATGCTTCAGGCCAACGGCGTCAAGCACATCTTCGGCCTTTGCGGCGACACCACCTTGCCGCTCTACGACGCAATGGCACGCCTTGACCACGGCATCGACCACATCCTCACCCGCGACGAGCGAAGCGCGGCCTACATGGCCGACGGCTATGCGCGCGTCACGGGCAAGGTGGGCGTCTGCGAAGGCCCGAGCGGCGGCGGCGCGACTTATCTCCTGCCCGGCATCATCGAGGCCAACGAATCGTCGATTCCCGTCCTTGGCATCACGTCGGACGTTTCCGTCGGCTCGCGCGGCAAGTTCCCGCTCACCGAGCTGGACCAGGAAGCGCTCTATCGCCCATTGACCAAGTGGAACACCACGATCGATCGTGTGGACCAGATTCCCCACGCCGTGCGCTCCGCTTTCCGCGCCATGACCACGGGCCGGCCGGGATCGGCTCACATCTGCCTGCCATACGACGTGCAGAAGCACGCGATGGACGAATCCGAAGTGTGGGCCCAGCCGGGCCATGACCACTTCCCTGCGTACCGCAGCGCACCGGACCCGCAGGAAGTCGATCGCGCGGCTGCGCTTCTCGCCGAGGCACGGCTTCCCGTGATCGTGTGCGGCGGAGGCGTCGTGATCGCAGGTGCGAGCGTCGAGCTCGACGCGCTTGCAACGGCGCTCGGTGCGCCGGTCTGCACGACCGTCAGCGGCTCGGGAGCGCTTGCGACCCACCATCCGCTCAATGCCGGCGTGATCGGCACGAACGGCGGCGTGGAGGCCACTCGCGAAGTGATCGCGCAAGCGGACCTCGTCCTTTTCGTCGGCGCACGCGCCGGCTCGACGACGACCGAGCACTGGAAAATGCCGGGCCGCGACGTGACGATCCTGCATCTCGACGTGGACGCGATGACCATCGCGACCAACTACCGCACCGACGTCGCGCTCGTGGGCGACGCGAAGCTGGGCCTTGCTGCGCTGGACGCCGCGGTCCGCGACCGTCTCGCAAGCGGACGCGTTGCGCGCGAGAAAAAAGGCGAAGCCATCGTCAAGAAGGCGCGCGATGCGAAGATGCAATTCTTCATGTCGCTCGCCGAATCGCGCGAACGTCCGATCCGCCCCGAAGTCGTGGTGCATGCGCTCAATCGGCATTTGCCGGACAACGCCGTGGTGGTTGCCGACCCGGGCACGCCCTGCCCTTATTTCTCTGCGTATTTCCAGGCGAAGAATGCAGGGCGCCACTACATCACCAATCGCGCCCATGGTGCGCTCGGCTTCTCGATGTCCGCCGGCGTCGGCGCGCAGGTCGGACGCCCGAATGCAACGGTGGTGTCCGTGTTGGGCGACGGCAGCTTCGGTTTCACCTGCGGCGAGATGGAAACGATCGTGCGCCGCGGCATCCCGCTCAAGATGGTGGTGTTTTCCAACTCCGTCTACGGCTGGATCAAGGCCAGCCAGAAGACGGGCTACGACAAGCGCTACTTCTCCGTGGACTTCTCGCGAACGGACCATGCCCGAGTCGCCGAAGCGTTCGGCGTGAAAGCCTGGCGTGTCGACGATCCGGCAGGTGTCGACAACGCCATCAAGCAGGCGCTGTCGCACGATGGACCTGCGCTGGTGGACGTGATCTGCCAGGAGCTGCAGGACACTGCCGTGCCTGTCAGCCAGTGGATGGGTTGAATCGCGTGGACGCGTGCACTGGCTAGGCCGGGTATTCCAGCTTCGGATACCAGTCCTTTCCTCGCCCGCCTGGCGTCAGATCCAACACGGTCCACAGGGGCGCGATCTCCACCGCCCCTCGCGGATCCTGTCCAGGGTCCGCCATGTCGTTGCCGATCTCCTCGCCCCAGAAGTGATGCACCACGCCATCGCGCTTCACCCACACGTCGAGCGCGCCCCATTCGCTGCCGTCCGTATGCAAGCCGCGGGTAGTCGCGCGCGAAATCGTCGCCGACCTGGTAGAACTCGAGATTGCGCCAGCCGCGTTCCTTCGCGAAGGCCAGCTGCCTTTCGACCGGTGAACGGCCCAGGATCGCGAGCGACACCCGCTGATTGATGTCTCGCATGGGCGTATCCAGCGAGCCGAGGAACGACGTACACATCGGGCACGGCCGCGCGCGTTGCGGCCCGAACATCCAGAAGTAAGTGATGAGCGTGTCGTGCTTGCCGAAGAGATGGTCCAGGCTCACGGTCTTGCCGTCCTTGTCCTTGAAATCGTAGTTGCGCGCTTCGCCGCCAAGCGGCAATGCGCGGCGCATCTGGGCGACGCGCTCGTTGTGGCGGCGCAGCTCGATCTCTTCAGCGAGCAAGCGCGTGCGGGCCTGCCGGTATTCCGCGCTGTCGTTGGGGTACGGCTTGTTCGCCGCGGGCTCGGCCATTTCGGCGGCCGACTTGAGGTGCGACATGGTGGCTCTTCCTGAGTTGGTGACATCCGTACGACGAATGAGACGCGCGCAAATCGACACGACGCCGATAACGGCTTCAAACGCCCCAGACGATTTCTTTGTCTTCGTTGGCGCAGCGCTGCAGCATCTCGATAAACGGATGTGCGCGCTGCCTGAGCGACACGGCCTCGAACTTCGGAGGCGCTTCGCCTCGGGCCTTCGCCTCGTCGAGGGCCGCCCGATGCTCCGCGTCCTCCTTCGCGATCGCGTCTTCCAGCGCGCGAATCGCGCCGGGCATCTCCTGCGGCTGGATGATGCCCTTCGGACCCGGGTCCTTGCCGATCACCTGCAGAACGCGCCGCCCATTGGGCTCGAGCATGATGAGGTCACCGGCGGCCTTGGACTTGAATTTGTAGAGCATCAGCGATTGCCCTGGTACATGTACTCGCGGTTGAAGGGATAGCTCGATTGCGCGCCGCGGATATTGCCGGTTTCGAGTTTGCCGTCCGGCCGCGACGCGAGCACCTGGTGCAGGCTGGTCCAGCCGCGCTCGAAAGTCATCGCACAGCCGGCGAGGTAAAGGCGATACGCCTGCAGCACCTTGTCGGCGTCGCGCGCGTTGGCCGTGCTCTCCAGCACGTGACGCGCTTCGTCCAGCTGCGACTCGAGCGCATCGGACCACGCCCACAGCGTGCGCGCATAGTGCGGACGCAGGCTCTCCACATCCGTCATCTCCAGGCCGGCGACAGCGAGCTCGTGCAGCACGTGGCTCACATGCAGCAGCTCGCCGCCGGGGAAGATGTACTTCTCGATGAAATCGCCCATGCCCGCGCCGAGCTGGCCCGGAACGAGGTTGCCCGAGGTGATGCCGTGGTTGAGCACGAGCCCGCCCGGTTTGAGCAATGAATAAATCTTCGCGAAGTACGCGACCATCTGCGCCTGCCCGACGTGCTCGAACATGCCGATCGATGCGATCTTGTCGTAGGCGACATTGCCGTTCAGCTCCCGGTAGTCGCGCAACTCCATGCGCACTCGGCCCTTCAGGCCCTTTTCTTCGATGACGCTGTTCACGTGCGTGTATTGGTTCTTCGACAACGTGATACCCGTTGCATCGACGCCGTAATTTTCCGCGGCCCACATCAGAAGGCCGCCCCATCCTGCGCCGATGTCGAGGAATTTCTCGCCCGGCTTGAGCATGAGCTTGCGGCACACATGATCGAGCTTGGCGGCCTGCGCTTCCTCGAGCGACATCGTCACGTCGCGAAAATAGCCGCACGAATAAACGCGGCGCGGGTCGAGCCACAAGGCGTAGAAGTCGTCGGAGACGTCGTAGTGGAACTGCACCTGCTGCGCGTCGCGCGACGGCGTGTGCGCGGCGAGCGACTTCGCGCGGCGCAGCATCTGCGTCCACCAGCCGGTGTCCGTCACCACGGGCGAGCCGGGCAGCAGCTGCGCGGCGATGGCCATCGCGTCGCGCATCGTGCCGTCGATCCCGACGCGGCCTTCGACGATGTCTTCGGCGATCTTGCCGATCTGGCCGGCGGCGAGCGTGGCGATGCTCGACCAGTCGTTGAACGTGAGCGTGACCGCGGCGTTCGCAGCGCCCAAACGGCGTCCGCCGGGCAGCTTCAGCGCGACCGGCGGACTCAGCTCTTCCAGCTGTGATTCGATCTTGCGCACCGGTGTTTCCATCGCATTAGCGTACCGCAAGCACGCAAATCCGTGTTGACACCAATTGATTGAGGTCTAAACTATTTAGGTTTGTTGATCCGGATGAGGAGCCTTGCCCATGGACATGGAAGCGCGCGCACACAGCGAGCACCCCGAGGCGCTGCGCCTGTGGCTTCGCCTTCTTACCTGCACGCAGATCGTCGAGAAGGAAGTGCGCGCCCGCCTGCGCGACAAGTTCGACACCACGCTGCCCCGCTTCGACCTGATGGCGCAGCTCGAACGCGCGCCCGACGGCCTGAAGATGAACGAGCTCTCGCGGCGCATGATGGTCACGGGCGGCAACGTCACCGGCATCACCGACCAGCTCGTCTCCGAAGGCCTGGTGGACCGCATCGAGGTCGAGGGCGATCGCCGTGCGTATCGCGTGCGCCTCACCGCAAGGGGCCGCAAGCTCTTCCATGAGATGGCGCACCAGCACGAGCGCTGGATCGTCGATGCCTTCTCCACGCTCTCCGACAAGGAGATCGCCACGCTGCACAAATTGCTGGGCAAGGTGAAGGACCATGCCCGTTCGCTGACGGAGGCTGCTGCATGAACGCGTACACCGATGTGCCCTCTGCACAAGTCGACCGCTTCGCTCACGACCGCCTGCCGCCCAGGCAGGAGTGGCCCATCCTGCGCTACGACCGGCCCGAGCTGCAATTCGCCCCGCAGTTCAACGTCGTCGAAGAGCTGCTCGACAAGGCGGTGGACAAGGGCTGGGGCGATCGGCCGCTGCTGCGCTCGCCGAAGATCGTGCTTTCGTACAACGACGTGCGCGACCGCGTGGACCGCATCTGCCGCGTGCTGACGGAAGACCTCGGCCTGGTGCCCGGCAACCGCGTGCTGATCCGCGGCGGCAATTCCATCGGCCTGGCGCTTTCGTGGCTCGCGGTGGTGAAGGCCGGGATGATTGCTGTCGCGACGATGCCTTTGCTGCGCGCGCGCGAGCTGGGCGACATCATCGACAAGTCGCAGCCCACGGCGGCGCTGTGCGACATCAAGCTGCTCGATGAACTGGAGATCGCGCGCAAGGACCGCCCGGTGCTCGCGACTGTCGTGCCCTTCAACGCGCTGACCGAGCCCGGCTCGCTCGCGGTGCGGTCCGCGCAAAAAGAAGGCGGCGTGGCCGCGTGCCCCACGTCGGCGGACGACATCGCGATGTTGGCCTTCACCTCCGGCACCACCGGCAAGCCGAAGGCGGCCGTGCACTCGCATCGCGACATCCTCGCGGCGTGCGAAGCGTGGCCGCGGCACGTGCTGCGCGCAACGCCGGATGACATCGTCGTCGGCTCGCCGCCGCTCGCCTTCACCTTCGGCCTGGGCGGCCTGCTGGTCTTTCCGATGTGGGCCGGCTGCAGCGTGTACTTTCCGGATGCGCCGTACACACCCGAGAGCATGGTCCGCACCATCAACGACATCGGTGCCACCATTTGCTACACCGCGCCGACGTTCTATCGCGCGATGGCACCGTTTGCCAAAGAGCTCGGCGTGGGAAAGCTGCGCATCAGCGTGAGCGCGGGCGAAGGCCTGCCCGACGCGACGCGGCAGTTGTGGAAGCAGGCAAGCGGCATCGAGATCACCGACGGTATCGGCGCGACAGAGATGTTCCACATCTTCATCTCGTCCGCGCCGGAGCATGTGAAGCGGGGCGCGATCGGACAAGTCGTGCCCGGCTACGAAGCCAAGGTCGTGGACGACGAAGGGCGCGAGGTGCCGCGCGGCACGATCGGCAAACTCGCCGTCGTGGGCC
>DATJJL010000080.1:0-7297 GCA_035492155.1 Ramlibacter sp.
CCGGGCCCAAGGCGGCCTTGCGCGATTTCGAAGCCGCGGCCTTCGCCGAGCAGGATGTTGCCGACGGGCACGCGCACGTTCTCGAAGAACATCTCGACGTGGCCGTGCGGTGCGTCGTCATAGCCGAACACGGTGAGCGGACGCACGATGCGGATGCCGGGCGCCTCGGCGGGCACGACGACCATGCTTTGCTGCGAATGGCGGGGCGCATCCGGGTCCGTCTTGCCCATGGTGATGAATACCTTGCAGCGCGGATCGGCTGCGCCGGAGATCCACCACTTGTGGCCGTTGATGACGTAGTCGCCGCCTTGGCGTTCGATGCGCGTGCAGATGTTCGTCGCGTCGGACGAAGCGACTTCGGGCTCGGTCATCGCGAAGGCCGAGCGGATCTCGCCGGCGAGCAGCGGCTTGAGCCAGCTCGCCTTGATCTCGTCGGAGCCGTAGCGCGCGATCGTTTCCATGTTGCCGGTGTCCGGCGCGGAGCAGTTGAAGACCTCGCTCGCCCACTGCACGCGTCCCATGATTTCCGCAAGGGGCGCGTACTCCTGGTTGGTGAGGCCCGCGCCGTTATAGCCGGAAGCTTCGGCGGTGTCCTTCGGCAGGAAGAGGTTCCACAGGCCCGCATCGCGCGCCTTCG
Organism: Ramlibacter sp.; assembly: GCA_035492155.1. GTDB lineage: Bacteria > Pseudomonadota > Gammaproteobacteria > Burkholderiales > Burkholderiaceae_C > Ramlibacter. Next base: position 638 of record DATJJL010000080.1, read on the forward strand.
GCTTGAGCTTCTCGATGGTTTGCAGTGCTGTCCAGCGCTTGCCGGCCGCGGTGTTGGCGGCGAGCTCGGCTTCGTACTCCTTTTCGGCCGGGTAGATGCGGTCCTCCATGAACTTCAGCAGCCTCGCCTGGAGTTCCTTCGTCTTGGGGGAATAGTCGAAGTCCATCGTTTTTCCTTCAGTGATGTGGGGTCGTCACGCCTTTTGGGCGAACTGCCATGCGAGCTGGGCCATCGGCCGCGCGCTTGCGCCGGAAGCCGCTGCCTGCGCGCTCGACGCGGTGCCTGCTTCGACGCGCTTCGCAATGCCTTGCAGGATCGCGGCGATGCGAAACATGTTGTAGGCCATGTAGAAGTTCCAGTCGGCCTTCAGCGCCTCGGGTGTCGTCAGGCCGGTGCGCTCGCAATAACGGCGGATGTAGTCGTCCTCGGCGGGAATGCCCAGCGCCTTGTGGTCGAGGCCGCCGATGCCGCGGAACGATCCGTGCGGAATGTGCCACGCCATGCAGTGGTAGCTGAAATCTGCGAGCGGATGGCCGAGCGTGGAAAGCTCCCAGTCGAGCACGGCGATGATGCGCGGCTCGTTCGCGTCGAACATCAGGTTGTCCAGGCGATAGTCGCCGTGCACGATCGAGACCTTGCCCTCGTCGCGTGCGGCCGGCGGAATGTTCGCGGGCAGCCAGTCGACGAGCTTGTCCATCTCGTCGATGGGTTGCGACATCGGGCCCGCGCCGTCGGCGGACATCTTGTATTGCTTGCTCCAGCGGCCGATCTGCCGGTCGAAGTAGTTGCCGGGCTTGCCGTAGCTGGCCAAGCCGCGCTCGGCAAACTTCACCGTGTGCAGCGCGGCGATGACGCGGTTCATCTCGTCGTAGATTTCGCCGCGCTGGGCCGGTGTCATGTCGGGCAGGGCCTGATCCCACAGCACGCGGCCCTGCTTGAACTCCATCACGTAGAACGCACGGCCGATCACCGATTCGTCCTCGCACAGGCAGTACATGCGCGGCACGGGAACGCCCGTGCCCGCAAGGCCGGTCATCACGGCGAATTCGCGCTCGATCGCATGCGCAGAAGGCAGCAGCTTCGCGACCGGCCCCGGCTTGGCGCGCATCACGTAGCTGCGGGTCGGCGTGTCGAGCTTGTAGGTGGGATTTGACTGGCCGCCCTTGAACATCGACAGCGCAAGCGGGCCTTTGAAGCCGTCGAGATGTGTCGCGAGCCACGCCTCGAGCGCGGCGACGTCGACGCTGTGTTTTTCCGAGACCGGCCGCGTGCCGACGAAATGGTCGAATTCGCTCATGCTCAATTGTCCGTCTCGACGATGCGCATGAGCGCTTCGCGATTGCGCACCACAAGGCCACCCGGCTCGATACGAATCACTTCCTCGCGCTCCATCTGCTTGAGTTCCTGGTTCACGCGCTGGCGAGACGCGCCCAGCAGCTGCGCAAGCTCTTCCTGGGCGAGCTGCAAACCAATTCGCATCTCGCCGCCGTCCGCGAGCGACGACACCCCGTAGCTGCGCACGAGGTGCACCAATTGCTTGGCCAGTCGCGCACGCAAGGGCAATGTGTTCAGGTCCTCGATCAGGCCGAACATGGTGCGCAGGCGCCGCGCCTGCAGACGCAGCAAGGCCTCGTACAACTCCACGTGTTCGGAGAGGATCTTCCTGAAGTCCGCACGCGAGACGCTCAAGAGTGTCGTGTCCCCATGCGCAAATGCATCGTGCGTTCGCCTGTCCCCGTCGAACATCGCGATGTCGCCGAACCACACGCCCGGCTCCACGTAAGTCAGCGTCACCTGCTTGCCCGTGATCGACGTCGAGCTCACGCGCGCCGCGCCTCTCGCGACCGCGCTCCAGGCTTCGGCCTGGTCTCCGCGCGCCGCGATCAGCTCGCCGTCCTTGTAACGTTTGACGTAGGCGCATCGAAGGATGTCGTGACGAAGCGATGGTGAAAGGGTCGAGAACCAGCGACCGGAATTGATCGCCTCTCGCTCGTCGATGGTAAGAATGGGTTCGTCCATGGGCTGTCGGGTGCGTGACTACGCTCGCCGACATTGTCGCGTCTGCGACCCCGGAGAAACAACCGGGACTGTCCCCTGCGCTACTCGTACTTCGGCGAGATTTTGGCGAGGAAGGCCGAAATGCCGATGCCCGCGTTGGGGTGGTGCAGGTTCTTGACGAAGTGGTCGCGCTCGGCGGCGAGCTGGCGGTTGAGGTTGTTGTCGCCCGCGTCGTTCACCAGTTCCTTGATGCTTGCCATCACGTTGGCAGCCCGCGCATTGAGCTTCCCGGCCATTGCGAGCGCTTCGGTGAGTGCGCCGCCGACGGGCGTGATGAGGTTGACCACGCCCAGCTCATGCAGACGCTTTGATCCGATGCGCTCGCCGATGAGCAGCAGCTCGTTGGCCATCTGACGCGGAAGCAGGCGGGCGAGCTGCCACGACGCGCCGCCGTCGGGCGACAGGCCGACGTTGCTGTACGCCATCACGAACACGGCGTTCTCGGCGGCGACGATGAAATCGCATGCAAGGCACAGCGAGAAGCCTGCGCCCGCCGCCGGGCCCTCGACGGCCGCGATCACAGGCTTGGGAAACGTGCGGATCGATTCGATCAAGCTGTGCAGGCCTTCAATGCTCTGGGCTTGCACTTCGGGCGGCTGCTGCCTGTTCGACTGCAGTCGCTGCAGGTTGCCGCCCGCGCAGAACACCGAGCCTTCGCCCGTGATGACGACGCTGCCGATTTCGGCGTTCGTCTCCGCGGCGTTCAGCGCCTCGATGCCGGCGGCGTACACCTCGGGCCCGAGCGCGTTACGGTATTCGGGGTTCGAGATGGTCAGGACCATCGTGCGGCCCTGGCTGGTGCTCTTGAGTTCGGCTGCCATCGATTACTCCTCTTCGTGCAGCAACGACAGGCCGATGGCGCCGCGGCGGCGCAGCCACGGGCTCGGGCGATAACGCGGGTCGCCATACACCGTCTGCATGTTGAACAGCACCTCGAGGATGTTCGCCGGGCCCCAGCGGTCGCCCATCGCGAGCGGGCCGAGCGGATAACCAAGCCCGAGTGTGACGGCCGTCTCGAGATCCTTCGGGGTGCAGATGCGTTGCTGGCAGATGTCCGAGGCGATGTTCACGATGGTCGCGACGACGCGCTGCGTGACGAAGCCGCCCGAATCGCGGATCACGCTGACGGCCTTGCCGTCGCGAGCGAAGAGGGCGTGCGCCGCATCGCGCATGTCGGCGCGCGTCGCAGGGTTGGTCGCGAGCACGCGGCGCTTGGTTGCTGCATCGTCGATGAGCATGTCGATGCCGATGGTGCGCGCAGGATCGAGCCGCTCGACGACTGCGACTGTGGTGATGTCGAAGCCAAGCGGCGCGACGAGCGTGAGCGCATTCATCGAAGGCGATTGGCCCGTCTCGATCCTGGCGTCGAGATCCTTGAGCAGCTGGTACAGCTCGGCGCGGCGTGCGGCGCGCGTCGAGACCCACACGGGCGGGATCTCGCCGGCGATCGGCACGGGCGGCTCGGGCGGCACCTGCGCCTTGCCCTCGACATACGTGTAGAAGCCTTCGCCCGCTTTGCGCCCAACCACGCCGGCCGCGAGCCGCTGCGCAGTGATCACGTTGGGGCGGTAGCGTGGCTCTTCGAAGTACTGGTGGTAGATCGATTCCATCACCGGATGCGAGACGTCCAGCGCAGTGAGGTCGAAGAGCTCGAAGGGGCCGAGCTTGAATCCGACCTGGTCGCGCAGGATGCGATCGACCGTCGCGAAATCGGTGACGCCTTCGCTCACGAGGCGCAGCGCCTCGGTGCCGTAGCCGCGGCCCGCGTGGTTGACGATGAAGCCGGGCGTGTCCTGTGCCTGCACGGGCGTGTGGCCCATCTCGCGCGCATAGGCCGTGAGCTTCGCGCAAGCATCGGGCGCCGTCTTCAGGCCCGCGATGACTTCGACCACCTTCATCAACGGAACCGGGTTGAAGAAGTGGTAGCCCGCGACGCGCTCGGGATGCTTCGCGCCGGCGGCGATCGCCGTGACCGGCAGCGACGATGTATTCGACGCGAGAACGGCGTCGCCGCGAACGATGCCTTCGAGCTCGGTAAACAGCGCCTTCTTTGCCTCGAGCCGCTCGACGATCGCTTCGACGACGAGGTCGCAATCCGCAAGCTGAGTGAGCGACGACGCGGACTGAAGGCGCCCGTTGCACGCCTGCACGGATGCTTCGTCCATGCGGCCCTTGTCCTTCAGCCGCGTCCATTGCGAAGAGATTTCAGCGCGGGCTTTCTCGACTGCTTGCGGCTGCATGTCGAAAAGCCGGACGGCGCTGCCCGCTTGCGCTGCGATTTGCGCGATACCGCGGCCCATCGCGCCGGCGCCGACCACGCCGACTGTGTGGAACGTCAATGCCATGCGGCCATTATCGGCCACGGTGCGAGAAGGTCGTCGCCCACGCGCTCAGCACGGCAGCCACGAGCAGGGCAACGAGGCCTGCCCAATGCAGCGAATCGATGGCGCCTTGTGCGATCAACCAGCCGCCACCCGCAGCGCCCACCGCCTGGCCCGCGTAGATCGCGGAGCTGTTCAGGGCGATGGAGGCCGGCGCGAGCGGCGGCGCGATGCCCACGAGCCGCGCCTGCTGCGCGGAGTTCGCAGCGAAGCAGCCCAGGCCCCAGGGCACGAGGACTGCCGCTGCGACTGCGAGGGATGTGCCCAGTGGCCAGACAAGCATCGTGAGCGCCATGAGCGTCACGCTGATCATCACCGCGCGCGGCGCGCCGATGCGATCGATGTAGCGGGCCATCAGCATGTTGCCGATGAAGCCGAACACGCCGAACCACATGAACATCAGCCCGATCTCGCCGGGTGTCATGCCGATCTTTTCCTTGTAGTAGGGCGCGAGATAGGACAGAAGGGCGAACTGGCCGGCGGAATAGGCAACCGTGACCGCGACCGAGAGCATCAGCGCTTGGGATCGGAAGGTCTCGCTCCATGCCGCGAACGAGAGTGCCGGCGGCTTCACGCCGTCGGGCATCCGCAGCCACACCCACAGGGCACTCACCAGACTCATCACACCGATCAGCGCAAAGGCGCTTCGCCAGCCGAACGTGCCGCCGACATAGGCGCCCATCGGTGAGCCAAGAACGGATGCGATCGACCAGCCAAGGAAAAGAAACGCGATCGCGCGTCCACGCTGTGCAGGCGAAACGAGCAGGCCCACGGACGCAGCAGCCTGCGGCGTGAAGATCGCCGGCGAGATGACCGCGAGGACGCGAAGCGCCAGCAGCGTCGCGAAGTTCGGCGCCGCGATGCACGCGAAGTGCAGCAGGCCGTACCAGAGCATCGAAAGCGCGAGAAGGCGCCTGCGGTCCCATCCGGCAACGAAAGCCGCGAGCACCGGCGCGCCAATGCACATCATCAGCGCGCACGCGGAAATGAGCTGGCCGGCCGTGGCGACCGAAACACCCAGCGAATCCTTGATGTCGTTGAGCGCGCCGGGCACGACCATGACGCCGCTGCCGATGACGAAGTTGCCGAACAGCAGCGGCCAGAGGATCGCGGGCAGCCGCTCTCGATCAGTACCTGCGATGGATGCCGTGGAGGACAAGTTGCTTCATCAGCGGCGCACCTGGAGGGCGCCGGGGTTCACGATGTTCGTGGGCGTTCCCTTGATGAAATTGACCACATTGTCGAAGGCCGCGCCGAAGTAAAGCTCATAGCTGTCCAGCTCGACATAGCCGATGTGCGGTGTGCAGATGCAGTTTTCCAGGCGCAGCAGCGCGTGGCCTTGAAGGATCGGTTCGCTTTCGAACACGTCGACGGCCGCCATGCCGGGCCGGCCGCGGTTCAGGCCCGCGATCAGCGCGTCGGTTTCGATCAGCTCGGCGCGCGACGTGTTGACGAGAAGGGACGTCGGCTTCATCCGGCCGAAGTCTTCAAGCGTCACGATGCCGGCCGTTTCGTCCGACAGGCGCAGGTGCAGCGACACCACGTCGCTTTCGGTGAAGAGCTCTTCGCGCGAGGAGGCTGCCTGCAGCCCGTCTGACTCCGCCCGTGCGCGCGAAGGCTGGCTCCCCCACACGAGCACGCGCATGCCGAACGCCTTGCCGTAGCTCGCGATCATCTGGCCGATCTTGCCGTAGCCCCAGATGCCGAGCGTGCGGCCGCGCAGGACCACGCCGAGCCCGAAATTGGGCGGCATCGAGGCGGACTTCATTCCCGATTGCTGCCACGCGCCGTGCTTCAGGTTGCCGATGTATTGCGGCAGGCGGCGCATCGCGGCCATGATGAGGGCCCACGTTAGCTCGGCAGCTGCCACGGGGGAGCCCACGCCTTCGGCGACTGCGATGCCACGTTCGGTGCACGCCTGCACGTCGACGTGCGCACCGACGCGGCCGGTCTGCGCGATCAGGCGCAGGCGCGGGAGTTTTTCGATGAGCTGGCGCGTCATGTGCGTGCGCTCGCGAATGAGCACGATGACGTCGGCGTCGCGAAGGCGCACGGAAAGCTGACCGATGCCCTTCACAGTGTTGGTGTAGACCTTGGCTGGGTACTCTTCGAGCTTGGACGCGCATTTCAGCTTGCGCACTGCGTCCTGGTAGTCGTCGAGGATCACGATGTTCATGCCCGGATTGTGCCTTGGGCCCACGACCCCTTCCGAGCAGGAAAT
>DATJJL010000081.1:0-3608 GCA_035492155.1 Ramlibacter sp.
ACCGACACGTCCTGGTAGCCGAGCCCCGCGATGGTGCGGCGGACCTTCTCGACATCGGCAGGTTGCGAATAGGCGACTTCCATCACCGTGCCGCCCGTGAACTCGACCGAAAGATGCAGGCCTCGCGTGACCAGGAAGAACACGGCTGCCGCGAAAGTGATGAACGAGATCACGTTGAAAACCAACGCGTTCTCCATGAACGGGATGTCCCGGCGGATTCTGAAGAATTCCATTTGTCCCCTATGACTGCGTCTTGGTTATAGCGCCTTCCGCCTGGGGCCGCCAGACGGTGCCGATGGACACCGCCTTCAGTTTCTTCTTGCGGCCGTACCAGAGATTGACGAGTCCGCGCGAGAAGAAGACCGCGGAGAACATCGACGTCAGGATGCCGATGCAGTGCACGACAGCGAAGCCGCGCACGGGCCCGGAGCCGAAAGCGAGCAGCGCGACGCCTGCGATGAGCGTCGTGATGTTCGAGTCGAAGATCGTGTTCCACGCGCGTTCGTAACCCGCGTTGATCGCGGCCTGCGGTGACGAGCCGTTACGAAGTTCTTCGCGAACCCGCTCGTTGATCAGGACGTTCGAATCGATGGCCATGCCCAGCGCGAGCGCCATGGCCGCCATGCCGGGCAACGTCAGCGTCGCCTGCAACATCGACAGCACGGCCACGAGCAGCAGCAGGTTCACGGCGAGCGCACAGGCCGAGAACAGGCCGAACAGCATGTAGTACACCGTCATGAACACGCAGATCGCGAAGAAGCCCCAGGCGACGCTGTGAAAACCCTTGTTGATGTTCTCGGCGCCGAGCGTCGGGCCGATCGTGTATTCCTCGATGATTTCCATCGGCGCGGCCAGTGAGCCCGCGCGCAGCAGCAGCGCGGTGTCGTTCGCCTCGACGGTTGTCATGCGACCGGAAATCTGCACGCGCCCGCCGCCGATCTCGGAGCGGATGACCGGCGCCGTAACGACTTCGCCCTTGCCCTTTTCGAACAGCAGGATCGCCATTCGCTTGCCGACGCTTTCGCGCGTCACGTCCTTGAAGATGCGGGCGCCCTTGGCATCGAGCGTGAGGTGAACGGCCGGCTCCTGCGTCTGCTGGTCGAAGCCCGGCTGCGCGTCGGTGAGGTTGTCGCCGGTGAGGATCACCTGCTTCTTCACGACGATGGCCTGGCCGCCGCGCTGCTGGAACTTCTCGTCGCCGAAGGGCACGGGGCCGGTGCCGAGCTCGGCCGCGCGCGCTTCGGTGCTTTCGTCGACCATGCGTATTTCGAGTGTCGCCGTGCGGCCGAGGATTTCCTTGGCCTTCGCCGTGTCCTGCACGCCCGGCAACTGCACGACGATGCGGTCCTGCCCCTGCTGCTGGATCACGGGTTCGGCCACGCCCAGCTCGTTGATGCGGTTGTGCAGCGTGACGATGTTCTGCTTGAGCGCCTGCTCCTGCACGCGGCGCGCGGCCTCGGGCTTGATGGTGGCGACCATCATGTATTCGGTGCCGCTCGGGCCGTCGGTTTCCTGCAGGTCGGGGAACAGCTCGGCGACGACGGACTTTGCGGCATTGAGAGTCTCCGCGTCGCGGAAGCCGACCTCGATCTTCTGTCCGTTGCGATTGATGCCGCTGTGACGGATGTTCTTCTCGCGAAAGGATGTGCGCATGTCGCCGGCGAGCGACTCGGCCTTCTTCGCGAGCGCCGCCTGCATGTCGACCTGCAGCATGAAATGCACGCCGCCGCGCAGGTCCAGGCCGAGATACATGGGCGCCGCGCGCAACGCCGAGAGCCACTTGGGCGAACCCGACAGCAGGTTCAGCGCAACGACATACGTGGGATCGGACGGGTCCGGATCGAGCGCCTTTTCCAGCGCATCCTTCGCCTTGAGCTGCGTGTCGGTACTCGTGAAGCGCACCTTCACCGAATTGGCATCCAGCGTGATCGCGTCGGGCTGGATGGACGCCTTGGCGAGCGCGTCCTGCACACGCTGCTGTGTCGCCGAGTCGACCTTGACCGTCGCCTTTGCGGACGAGATCTGCACTGCCGGCGCGTCGCCGAAGAAATTCGGCAGCGTGTACAGGGCCCCGACGATCAGCGCGATCACGATGACCGCGTACTTCCAGACGGGATAGCGATTCACTTGAAGGTGCCCTTGGGCAGCACCTGGATCACCGCGCTGCGCTGCACCTGAACTTCGACGCCGTTGGCGATCTCGAGGCCCAGCGTGGTCTCCTGCAGTCTTGTGACCTTGCCGATGATGCCCCCGGACGTGGCGACTTCGTCGCCCTTGGCGAGCGCGTCGATCATCGACTTGTGCTCCTTCTGCCGCTTCATCTGCGGGCGGATCATCACGAAATAAAGCACGACGAACATCAGCACCAGCGGCAGCATGCCCGTCAGCGTGGAGGACATGTCACCGCCGATGGCGGTCTGGGCGTAAGCGGAAGAGATGAACACGATGACTCCGTACAAGCCCGCGCGCCACGCGCACGGAAAGCCATCGATTGTAGTGCTGCGCCCTTAAGCTGCCCGTGGCTGCGCAGCCGCGGCGGGCCAGTCGCGCATCAGGGTTTGCCAGCGGTCGCGCGCGGCGGCAATGTTGCGTTCCTTCACATGACCGAAACCCTTGATCTGCTCGGGAATGCGGGCGATCTCGACAGCGAGCGCATGGTTCTCGGGCGTGAGCGAGCCCAGAAGCTGCTGGATCGCAGTGCGATATTCCCCGATCAGCGCCCGCTCGGTGCGGCGCTCTTCCGTGCGGCCGAAGAAGTCGAAAGCGGTACCGCGCAGTCCCTTCAGCTTCGCCATCGCCTTGAAGAGCGTCATCGTGGCGGGGCCGAACTTCTGCTTGACCAGCTCGCCCTTGTCGTTGCGTCTGGCGATCGCGGGCGGCGCGAGATGGAAGTGGATCTTGTAGTCGCCCTCGAACATCGAGGCGATGCGCTCCTCGAAGCCCGTCTGCGAGTGCAATCGCGCGACCTCGTACTCGTCCTTGTACGCCATCAGCTTGAAAAGGTAACGTGCAACCGCTTCGGAGAGCTGGGTCTTGCCGAGTTTCGTTTCGGCCGCGCGCACCTGTTCGACGAAGTCGCTGTACTGCTTCGCGTACGCGGCGTTCTGGTATTGCGTGAGGAACTCGACGCGGCGAGCAATCACCGTCTCCAGCGTGTCGCGCTTCTTCAGTTCGATGACCTGCGCCGGTGTGAGCAGCTTCTCGACCGATTCCCAATCGTGCGCGGCGCGGCGGCCCCATTCGAAAGCGGCCTTGTTCTTGTCGACGGTCACGCCGTTGAGCTCGATCGCGCGCATCAGCGATTCGAAGGCGAGCGGGATCCAGCCCTTTTGCCACGAGAAGCCGAGCATCATCGGGTTCGTGTAGATCGAGTCGCCCAGCAGCTTCGTCGAGGCGAGGTCCGCATTGAACGACGCCAGGCCTTCGCCGCCGAGCGCCTTGGCGACTTCGCCGGCACATGCGTCAGCCGGGTTGGTCCAGTTCGAGTTCTTCACGAACGCAGCGGTGGGCGTGCTGTGGCCGTTGAGCGCCACGTGCGTGCGGCCCGGGCGCATGCGAAGCACCGTCTCCTTGCCGGCGGTGACGATCGGGTCGCAACCGATCACGAG
>DATJJL010000082.1:0-5829 GCA_035492155.1 Ramlibacter sp.
ACTCGCGCCGATAGCCCACGCGAATCATTGCGGGAATCGTGAGCGACCCGACGGTGACGGCGTTCGCCACCGACGAGCCGCTCAACATGCCGAACATCGCCGAGCCGAACACGCTCACCTTCGCAGGCCCGCCAGCGTAGCGGCCTGCGATGGTCGCCGCAATATCGAGGAACAACTGCCCCAGCCCGATGCGCGTGGCCATCACGCCGAACAGCACGAAGTGGAAGACGTACGTCGCCACCACGCCCACCGCAACGCCGTAGATGCCCTGGCTCGTGAGGTATTGGTGGTTGATCATCTGCGCCCAGCTCGCGCCCGCGTGCTTGAGCAAACCGGGGAAGTAGGGGCCCGCCAGTGCGTAAACCGTAAAGCCGATGGCGATCAGCGGAAGCGGCCATCCCATCGAGCGGCGCGTGGCCTCCAGCAATGTGAAGAACAGGATGCTGCCGAACACGACATCCGCGAGGTCGGGGTTGCCGACGCGGAATGCGAGGTCGTCGAACACATACGGGATGTATAGAACGCTGAGCGCACACGCGATGCCGAGCAGCCAGTCCACCAGCGGCACGCCGCCCGGCGAGAGCCAGGTGTTTTTCGGCTCGCGATCGTGCGACTTCTTCGAGCCGGCGAAGACGAGGAAGATCAGGCTCAGCACGAAGGCAAGGTGCACGCCGCGGTGCGTGGCTTCGCGCAGCAGGCCGAAGCCCGCGGTGTAGTAGTGAAAGCACGAAAGCGCGATGAGCAGCCATTTGACGATCGTCGATGCGGGCGGCACGGTGGGCCTGAACCGCATCTCCGGATCGAACTTCTCCTCCAGTTCCTGCAGCTTGCCGTGGTCTATCGTTTCCGTCGTCGTCATGTCTTCACTTCGTGCTGGCAAAAAAAGGGAGGCACGAGCCTCCCTTTCAACTCGCTTCCGTCCCTGTTGTTACTTGATGAGGCCGACTTCCTTGTAGAAACGCTCGGCGCCCGGGTGGAAAGGGATGCCCGCGCCCTTCACGGCATTTTCCTTGGTGATGAACTTGCCCTTCGCGTGGCCCGCCTGCAGCGTCTTCTGTGCGGCATCGGAGTACATGGCCTTGGTGATCTGGTAGATGGTCTCGTTATCGACCTTCGCGCTGGTCACCAGCTGCGCGCTCACTGCGAGCGTGTCGGTCGCGGCGACATCCTTGTACGTGCCCGCGTCGATGTGGTGCGACGAGAACCACGGGCTGGATTTGAGCAGCGCCTGCGCTTGCGGGCCTCCGAGCGGAACGAGCTCGATGCCCACGCCGCTGGAGGCAAGCTCAGCGATCGCTCCGGCCGGTGCGCCGCCCACGAAGAAGAAGGCGTCGAGCGAGCCATCCTTCAGCTTGTCGCCGGCCTGGTTCGGCTTGATGTATTCGGGCTTGATGTCCGATTCCTTCAGGCCGTAGGCAGCGAGCACGAGGCGCGCATCCACCAGCGTGCCTGAGCCCGGCTCGTCCAATGCGACGCGCTTGCCCTTCAGGTCCGCGACGCTCTTGATGCCCGAGCCCTTCTTGGCGACGAGGTGGATGTCTTCGGGATACAGCGTGGCGATCAGGCGCAGGTCGCCCACCTTCGGCTTGCCCTCGAAAGCGCCCGTGCCGGTGTAGGCCCAAGTTGCGACGTCGGACTGCGAGAAGCCCGCTTCCATCGCGCCGCTGCCCACCGCGTTCACGTTGGCGAGCGAGCCGTTGCTGGCCTGCGCCGTGGCGACGATCTTGCCGGGCTGCGAGACCGCGTTGGCGATCATGCCGCCAACGGGGTAATACGTGCCGGCCGTGCCGCCCGTGCCGATGCGAAAGAACTGCTGCGCATGCAGCGCGCCGGTCATCGCGATCGCGGCCGCGGCAACGCCCAGGACGTGTCTGATTTTCATGAGGACTGCTCCGGATTTTCTGGACAAAAGGGCAGTACAGCACAGGCAAGGGCCGTGCCTGCCTAGGAAAACCCCGAACGGATGAGCGAGCTGCCTTTCGCGCGCCTAGCTGTCGTCTTGATCGAGCGATGCAGTCCAGCGGTCGCCCCAGCCGCGCTGCGCCTGGTCGAGGTCGCGCCGCCCGCGTTTGGTCGGCCGGCCGTGCTCGATCGTGTGCGCGGGCTCCGGCGAGAGGCGGCGCTGTTCGGCGGCCTGCTCGCGTGCCTTCATGCTCTCGGGTGTCTCTTCGTACAACTGTTGGGCTACAGGGGCGGGGCCGCGCGCTTCGGACAGTCCCTTCACGACCACCGTTCGCGGCACGTGGCCTTGCCGCAGCGAAACGATGTCGCCCGGCTTCACCTCGCGCGCGGGCTTGTTGATGTCCTGCCCGTTGACCTGCACCCGGCCGCGGCCGATTTCCTCAACCGCGATCGAGCGCGTCTTGTAAAAGCGAGCGGCCCACAGCCACTTGTCGATTCTTTGCCGATCCATCTGAACCACGCATTGTCCATACAATGAGCCGCTTCGCAGTCAGGAGACAACGCAATGAAAAAGATACTTGCCTCGCTCGCATTCGTGCCGCTGCTGGCCCTTGCGCAGGTGCCCGCCGGCTACCCGGCCAACTACGCCGACACGATTGCCGCCGCCAAGAAAGAAGGCAAGGTCGTGGTCTACAGCACGACCGACACCAAATCCGCCGCATCTCTGATCGACGACTTCAAGAAGCTTTATCCGGGCATCGAAGTCGAATACAACGACCTGAATTCCACCGAGCTCTACAACCGCTTCATCGCCGAGAAGGCTTCGGCCGGCGCGTCCGCCGACGTGCTGTGGAGCTCGGCCATGGACTTGCAGATCAAGCTCGCGAGCGAAGGCGGCGCGCTCGAATACGCGTCGCCCGAAGTGCCGCACCTGCCCACGTGGTCGGTATGGAAGAACCAGGCCTACGGCACCACGTACGAGCCTATCGCCTTCGTCTACAACAAGCGCCTTCTCTCGGGCAACGAGATTCCGCAAAGCCACGCGGACATGATGCGGGCCTTCAAGTCGGAGGCCAAGCTCAAGGGCAAGGTCACCACGTATGACGTCGAGAAATCCGGCGTGGGCTTCATGCTGATCACGCAGGACAGCAAGTACCTGCCCAATTTCTGGGACTTCGTGAAAGAGCTCGGCACCATGCAGCCGCGCGTGCAGTCGAGCGCGGGCACGATGATGGAGCGCATCAGCTCCGGCGAGAACGTCTTCGGCTTCAACATCTTCTATTCGTACGCCGCGCTGCGCGCGAAGAAAGACCCGTCGATCGGCATCGTGCTGCCAAAGGATTACACGCTGGTCATGTCGCGCGTGATGTTCATCAACAAGAACGCCAAGAACCCGAACGCCGCGAAGCTGTGGCTCGATTACGTGCTCTCCAAGCGCGGGCAAAGCGTGATCGCGAACCAGGCCGAGCTGGGCTCCACGCGCAGCGACGTGCAGGGCGACATGACGGCCGCCGCCTTCCAGAAGCAGATGGGCGCCACGCTCAAACCGATCCCGGTCAGCACCGATCTGCTCGGCTATCTCGACCAGACGAAGCGCCTCGATTTCCTCAAGCAGTGGCAAGCTGCGATGAAGGCGGGCAAGTAAAGGCGGCGTCGTGAAAGGCTCGGCGCTGCGCGGGTTTGTCATCGCCATCACGGCGCTGGCGATCTTCCTGCCGCTGGGCCTCATCTTCTACCAGAGCGCGCTCAACGCGCCTTTCTTCGTTCGCCCGCACGTGCCGGGCATCGGGGCGTTCGAGTTCATCTTCGCCGACAGCGATTTCTGGGACTCGTTCAGGAACTCGATCGTCATCGCGGGCTCGATGGCACTCATCGCGGTGCCGCTGGGCGGCATCCTCGCGTTTCTGGTCGTGCGCACCGACTTGCCCGGCCGCAACTGGATCGAGCCCTTGCTGCTCGTGCCGGTGTTCGTCTCGCCGATGGTGCTGGCTTTCGGCTATGTTGTCGCAGCAGGCCCGGTGGGTTTCTATTCCGTGTACGCGAACAGCTTGCTCGGCTTCGTGCCTTGGAATGTTTATTCGCTCACCGGCATTGCGATCATCGCGGGTCTCACGCACGTGCCGCATGTGTATCTCTATTCGTCGTCGGCGCTCAAGAGTCTGGGCTCCGATGTCGAAGAGGCCGCGCGCATGGCAGGCTCCAGTCCGTTTCAAGTTGCGCGCGACGTGAGCCTGCCGATGGTGATGCCGTCGCTGCTGTTCTCGGGCGTGCTGGTGTTCTTCCTCGGGTTCGAGTTGTTCGGGCTGCCGCTGGTACTCGGCGATCCGGAAGGGCACCTCGTGCTCGCGACATATCTTTTCAAACTCACGAACAAACTCGGCACGCCGTCGTATCACCTGATGGCCGCGGTGGCGGTGTGCATCGTCGCGATGACGTTCCCGCTCGTCGTGCTGCAGCGATACCTGCTGCGCAACGCGGCGAAGTACGTGACGGTGAAGGGCAAGGCCGGGCGTCAACGGCCCTTGCCGCTCGGGCAATGGCGTTGGATCGCGGCGGGGATTCTCATCCTGTGGCTCTTCGTCACGGTGTTCGTGCCGCTGTCGGGCATCGCGCTGCGCGCGTTCGTCACCAACTGGGGCGAGGGCGTGAACATCGCCGATGTCGTCACGCTCGACAATTTCAAGGAAGTGTTCAGCCAGCCCACGCTCGTGCGCGGCATCTGGAACACCGTGCTCGTCGGCGTTGTCGGAGGTGCGCTTGCGGTCGTCTGGTATGCGGCCATTGCACTTTCGACGCATCGCCGCCCCGACGGCTGGTCGCGATTCATCGATTACCTCGTGCTGGTGCCGCGCGCGGTGCCGGGCCTGCTGGCGGGCCTCGCTTTCCTGTGGGTGTTCCTCTTTTTCCCGCCGCTGTCGCCCTTGCGCTCGACGATCTTCAGCGTGTGGCTGGCGTACACGGTGGTGTGGGTGGCATATGGCACGAGGCTGGTCTCAGCATCGCTGCTTCAAGTCGGCTCGGAACTGGAAGAGGCGGGCCGCAGCGCGGGCGCATCGCGTGCGCGAGTCAGTCGCGACATCACGCTGCCGCTGATTCGCTTCGGCCTGCTTGCGAGCTGGCTGCTGGTCTTCATGATTTTCGAGCGCGAATATTCGACGGGTGTGTACCTGCTCGGCCCGGGGACCGAAGTGATCGGCTCGCTGATGGTTTCGCTGTGGGGGACGGGCGGCGCCGATATGGTGGCCGCTTTGTCGCTGATCAACGTGGTGCTCGTCGGGCTCGGTCTCGCTGTTGCGCTGCGCTTCGGGGTGAATCTCCATGACTGACAACACGGGCAAGCTCGCGGTCGATGGCCTGCATCTTTCGTACGGCGACAACGCCATCCTCAAGGGCGTGTCGATGGCCCTGCGGCAAGGGGAGGTCGTCTCGCTGCTCGGGCCATCGGGCAGCGGCAAGACGACGCTCTTGCGCGCTGTTGCGGGCCTGGAGCAACCGAAGCAGGGATCGATTCACATCGAAGGCAAGGCGGTGTACGACGCGGCGCAGAACTTCGAAGTGCCCGCGGAAAAGCGCAACCTTGGTCTCGTGTTCCAGTCGTACGCGCTGTGGCCGCATCGCACGGTATTCGACAACGTCGCTTACGGCCTGAAGCTGCGCAATGTCGGCAGGGATGAAATCAAATCGCGTGTCGATGCGGCGCTGACCAACCTCGGCCTCGGCGCATTGGGCCAGCGCTTTCCGCACCAGCTCTCCGGCGGGCAGCAACAGCGCGTGGCGATTGCGCGGGCGCTCGTCTACAACCCGCCCGTCATCCTGATGGACGAGCCGCTGTCGAACCTCGACGCGAAGCTGCGCGAAGAGGCGAGGGCGTGGCTGCGCGAGCTGATCCTGAAGATGCACTTGTCGGCACTCGTCGTCACGCACGAC